>JAGCKG010000122.1 GCA_017647625.1 Alistipes sp.
CGTTCAAGTACTACCCATCGTCGCCTTTTTCGCCGAGTGTAGCACTCGGCGCCCTTCTGACTAGAAATTGGGTAGTGCGACCCGTGAAGGTGATGTTTCGCTTTGAAAAAGCGACAGCTACGCTGTGGGGAACTTGGGTATTCTGGGGATAGTGGGGATGAGGTCGTGCGTTAGTCCGCGTTGTCGCTATTCTGCGCTTTGCATTGCACTGTAGTTTAATGATGCTCGCGCTTCCCCATAATACCCACTCTACCCATACTCCCCAGCATCCCCATCTTCTGCGCAAAAAGTCGCAGACTTTTAACTATTACTAATTACTCTCTACTAATTACTAATTATTTTTGCCGTAGCATCGCCTCGGCATAGATCATATCCTCGGGGGTGGTGAGTTTGATATTTGAGCGGTCGCCTTTAAAGAGGTTTATCTTAACACCTAACGACTCCACAACTGTAGCGTCGTCGGTAAAGCGGGCATCGAAAGGTTGTTCGTAGGCACGACGTAGAATCTCGCTACGAAAGACCTGTGGTGTCTGCACTATGCGTAGCGATGCGCGCGAGATAACCCTCGACTCCTCCCCCTCCACAACGCGGTAAGAGTCCACAGCATCGACAACGGGGATAACAGCATCGCACTTCTCCACCTCGAGCATTGTGCCTACAATAAGTCGCTTGCTTACCAAAGCCCTCACGCCATCGTGGATAGCAATATACTCCACCTCCTCCGATAGAGCCCTAAGACCACTCTTTACCGAGTCGAAACGCTCCTTGCCACCGCATACACAGCGGTGGGGTGCTACCTCAAAGCGTGCTGTAAGGTTGCGCCATAGTGGTATATGCTCCTCGGGTAGTACAACGACAATCTCTGCACCCGGCAGAGCCTCATAGAAGGTATTTATAGTGCGCGCCACAACAGGCTCGCCACCAAGAATCATAAACTGCTTCGGTAGCGATGACTGCATACGGCTACCCGATCCTCCTGCAACGATTATTACTCCTCGCTTTGCCATATGTGATTCTATGTTTACGGCTTCTCCCAGATTAGTTTCTTGCCAAAACCAAGGGTGTTGTCCGTAAGTTTCATCATCGTAGGTGCTACCATCCATAGCGATAGCGGTGCTACAGCGGTGTAGGGAAAGCGTTTGATATATGTCGCTTGTGCCTTGCTGTCGCCACGCATCGCCTTGCCCACTATTTGCAACCCCTGAATGCGACCTACAACGCGCGTCTCGAGTGCGATAGATAGTGCCACATTTTCATTCTCCTCCATCTCCTTGCCGTGACGTGTGGTAGTGTCGGAGGTAAAGATAAAGAGGTTGCGCTCCTTATCGTAGGCATAGAAGCAGTTGGCAACATAAGGCATACCCTCGCCATTGACTGTGGCAAGGGTAAGTAGATGATGTTTGCGTATGAATTTTAGGAAATTATCCTCCATATTACTCGCTCTTTGGTGTAGGGAATATATCCTCCTCGGTGATGATACCACCTTCAACATCCTTGCCGTCAAGTTCGGCAATGATTCTGTCGCGTACAGCCTCGAAAGTAGCCATATTTGCCGATGATATAGGCTCGGCTGGTTCTTGTGGCATCTTTAGAGGGTCTATAGGTGTACCATTCTTCTTGATGCGGAAGTCAAGGTGTGGACCAGTAGATGCTCCTGTAGAGCCTACATATCCGATTAACTGACCCTGCGATACGCGAGTGCCGACAGAGATGCCCTTGGCGAAACTCTTGAGGTGTAGATAGCCAGTCTCAAGGTTGCCTGCGTGCTTAATCTTGATGGTGTTACCACCACCGCCCTTATCCCAGCCTCGGAATATCACCGTACCATCAGCCACAGAGTGTACTGGTGTTCCTGCAGGTGCTGCGTAGTCTACGCCGTGGTGAGGTCTGTAGACCTTATGCACTGGGTGTAGGCGCGACTTCGAGAACTTCGAACTGATACGGGTGTACTTAAGTGGTGCCTTTAGGAACTGCTTGCGTAGCGACTCGCCATTAGCCTCCCAGTAACGTAGTTTGCCATCCTGTGCGAATGGCACTGCGTAGTACTGCTTACCACCGTGGCAGAACTCTGCACCCCAGATGCGACCGATGCCAACGCTCTCGCCATCAACCATCTTCTCGTCGTAGACAACCTTAAACGAGTCGCCCGCTTGGATGCCGAAGAAATCAACGGTCCACTGGTATATATCCTCAAACTCGGCTGCAAGAGCATATGGCAGATTTTGCTCCATAATAGTGCCCCATAGCGACGATGTTATCGATGCCTCGCAACGCTTGCGTATAAGTTCCACAGGGCGTGAGCCGAGGGTTACGCTGATGCTATCGCCCACAAAACCAAAGACCACATAGTCGATAGCGTTCTTGTGATAGACGATGTAGTCCAACTTGCTATGCTCACCGACAGAGTCGATGTAACTGCGTGTAAATGTGGTATATGCGTTGTCGGCGCGTATCTTACGCAGAGGGAAAATATCCTTTGACGCTTTGTCCAAGCGGTCAACAGTCACTGCCGACACGCCACGACGACCGAGGATGCCACCTACGGTCTCACCCATACGCACAGTGTCGTTGACAATCTCGTAACCCTCAATATCAATACCGTAGAGATATGTTGGTGCAACAACCTCTTCGTTTACAATATTCTCACTCTCTTTTTCGGTAGAGCCACCGCCACATCCTACGACTGTAAATGCCAATAGGAGGATAGATATCTGCTTGATAATATTCATAATGTACAAAGTTATGAATTATTTCGCAGATAGTGTTATAATATCGCCAAAAAATAGTTGAAAATGGTAAAATACCTCTATTTATTTGGCGAATATAAAAAATAACACTACCTTTGACCAAAATGTGAGATTATCTGTCACGACCACTTTAGTGGAAAATAGTGAACTGGTTGCGATATATAACCTCAATAATTTTGTAGAGATGAAGTTTATTGCGAGCATACTTTCGTGGATATATCGAATGGTTATTACCCTTCGTCACTGCCTCTATGATTGGGGCGTGAAGAAGAGTCGTAGTTTCGATATCCCTGTGGTGTGTATTGGTAATATCACCGTAGGCGGTACTGGTAAGACACCTACTGCAGAGTATCTGCTTGCGACCCTTAAATCACACTATAATGTGGCTATTCTCTCGCGTGGTTATGGTCGTAGAACAAAGGGCTATAGAGAGGTGCAAGTCACTGACCACTACGCTGATGTGGGCGATGAACCACTGCTCCTAAAACTGAAGTTCAGCGAGAATGTTGTTGTCGTTTGCGAGGATAGAGCAGAGGGTATTGATCGTATCCGCAAGGAGCATCCCGAGGTTACGCTTATTGTTATGGATGACGGTTTCCAGCACCGTAGTGTAAAGGCAAAGGTTAATATCATCCTTGTGGACTCCACACGACCTATTGAGAACGACAAGATGTTGCCATTAGGTCGTCTGCGCGACTTGCCATCGCGTCTTAGTGCGGCTCATATCTTCATTGTTACCAAGTGTTCAGAGACGATGACGCCTATTGATAAGCGTTTGTGGTATAATCAGTTGCGCTCTATAGCATATCAGAAGGTCTACTTCACTCGCATCAAGAGTCCGATGATTGAGCCTCTCTTCCATTTTGCCGAGCGCGAGGAGGTAAACTATGGTCAGCGTGCAATACTTGTGACGGGCATTGGTAACCCTCGTCCATTTATTGCCGATGCAGAGTCTAAGTTTAATGTCGTGGATAAACTTATCTTCCGCGACCACCACGACTTTACTGCGGAGGATATGCGCAGACTATACGATAAGTTGAAAAACAACCCTCGTGCGGTGATTATTATGACCGAGAAGGATGCGGTGCGACTACGTCGTGCGCGTCTGCCAGAGCAACTAATGCGCGCTATGTACTATCAACCTATATCTATGATGTTTGTCGAGGGTCCAGATCAAGATTTTGTAGGCCATCTTCTCGAGGAGATTAGACAAGAGGATAGGGATAATGTCTCTAAACAGGCATAGTGTACGTCGCTTTATGGTTTAATATATTTGTAATCGAGTAATTTTTAAAGAGATACACAATGATAAATAAGGTAATATTGGTTGGCAACGTGGGTCTTGATCCAGAGGTGCGAACTCTTGAGACAGGTGTTAAGGTGGCTCGCGTACGTCTTGCCACAACAGAGCGTATTTTCAATCGCCAGACAAACGAGACTACAGAGCATACAGAGTGGCATACTGTAACCCTCTGGCGCAATTTGGCAGAGGTTGTAGATAAGTATGTTCGCAAAGGCTCACAACTATATATTGAGGGTAGTCTTCGCACTCGAGAGTGGGAGCGTGATGGTGTTAAGCACTACGCTACTGAGATTATTGCTAACGAGATGAAACTTCTTGGTCGTCGTCCAGATAGCGCACCTCAGACTGGTTATCAGCAACCAACTTATCAAACCCCACAACAACCTGCTTATCAGGTGTCACAGCCACAGGCACAACCAGCCTACCAGACCCCACAACAACCTGCTTACCAAGCACCACAGCCTGAGGTAGTGGCTCCATTTGTACCGCAGGAGGATGCGGATGATTTACCTTTCTAATATCTTGAATTTCTTGTGATAAGGGGCATATCTTTGTCCCATCCCAAAAGTAAGACCCCACGGGCTGTACTTCGGTACTATCCCGTGGGGATCTTCTTTTGCGATAGAACAAATCTAACCCCTTCTGACAAGAAATTCGGTTGTGCTGCCCGGGGAGTTTTTGTCTGTTTCGCTTGTCCAAGCGACAGCTACGCTGTGGGGATTTTGGGGATTTTGGGGATTTTGGGGACGATGGGTATAAGGTCGTGCGTTATCTGTGTTGATGTTATCGTGAGTGTTATCTCGCCTTATAGTTTAATGATGCTCGCGCTTCCCCATAATACCCACTCTACCCATACTCCCCAGCATCCCCATCTTCTGCGCAAAAAGGCGCAGACTTTTAACCATTAATCACTACCAATTAAACTACACCCTTTTTAATCTCGCCAAATAGTATTGTTATTTATGTAACACTACTGCATATATATGTGGGATATTCCGAAATTCGTGGGGAAAATTATGCAGTTTGCCCAAAATACCGTACATTTGCACACTCATACATAGAGAGAAAAAGACTATTTTACTATAAATTATTAACTTTTATGAAAAATCTAAACCGCACACTTTGTGCAATGTTCGCTTTCGTTGTAGCTCTTACAATGGGCGCGTGTAACACCGACCCAGCGCTTGACGAAAACAAGAAGGTAACATTCGAGATTTCGGCAGTTAATCCTACAGCTATGGGTGCTGAGCTCTCTATTGCCCTACAGAATGTTAAGGAGTTCGCCTATGTTCAGCGCGACACTGAGCTTCAGGCAGTTGCAATCCTTTCAGGTGGTACCAAGGTATCTATCGCAGATCCATCTGTTGCTACCACTAAGAAGCTAACTATTCAGGGTCTTGAGTCTGACACTCACTACACCTATTTCTTCGCTTATCGTGCTGCTGATGACACTATCATCGAGACTGTTGTTAAGATTGAGTTCACAACAACAAGCTATGGCGATAATGTGTTGACTGTTGTTGATCAGATGTACGATGGTTGGTCTGTATTTATTCAGGTTCCAGATGAGGTAAAGGCTCGTAACAATGCTTTGCGTTACGCTACAAGCTCTATGGCTATGTACAACTACTCTAAGATGATGGGTGTTATGGAGTTGGATATGCTCCTTTACAATGCAGGTCAGTGCACTACAACTGACAAGCTCGTTATCTATGATGAGTACAACAGCACCGAGCGTGATGAGAATGGTGAGATTATTTACGATGAGAATGGTAACCTTGTTTCAGCACAGTTCTCAGATCCTAAGGTTCCTGGTGAGCCTGGCTTCCTACTTGTAGGTGAGTATGCATTTATGGCTGACAAGGAGGAGCGCGTAGTTTATGTTGACGGAGAGGTTACTACAGTAAACGACGGCTCTTATATGGAAAACAGCATCTGGTGGTATCCTGCTGGTTGGCAGCCTGGTTACTATATGCCTGTGTACGACTGGAAGAGCTGGGTAGAGGCTGTTATGGCTGGCGAGGAGTTTGATACAGAGGATTTTTGGAGTGGTTACTACGAGCGTCTATATGTTGAGACTCTTAAGCCAGAGATTATTGAGAATGGCGTAGAGATTAAGGTTTCTGATAGAACTCCAAAGGATGCTTGTATCTCATTCACAGCATCTGAGGAAGTTCTCCAGTACTGTATCTTGGTATGTACTGAGAGTGAGTATGAGACACAGATTCTCCCTCTTATCGAGAACAACCCTGAACACTTGTGCTGGTTTACAGGTTCATACTTCTCTATGATGAGTTTCGGTATCCAGATGGGTACAGGTTATTCTGAGTTGTGGGTTTCTGACTGGTTTGTTGATACAAATGGTATGGCAGGTCAGACAATGCGTGTTCTTGTTGCTGGTCTTTGCGATCCTGAGGGTAAGAAGCAGAGCTTCGACACTATTACATTCCAGTTGCCAGAGATTACTCTTCCAAAGCCTGAGGTAGTAGTTACTCCTGTTGAGAGCAACGATCCATATACCTTCACATTCAACATCAAGAACCCTAACGGTAAGGCTAACGAGATTACAGAGGCATACTTCGCTTGTAACTACACTCGTGAGTTCGATGCTATTCTTAAGGAGTACAGCTACACAACTCTTCTTAAGGAGATGGGTAACGCTTTGGGTGATAACGAGATCGCTGCTATCAACTCTGAGGCAGGTTTCAATATGACTATGACATCACGTGATAACGCTACTTCGCGTCTCGCACTCCTTGTTTACAACGGTGAGGGTTCTTGCAACGATCCTGATGCTAACGACTCTACAGCTGTTGCGGAGTACACTACTCCTAACGCAAACTGGCCAACTCGCGTTAACTCTGACCTCTTCACTAAACTTGCGGGTGAGTGGGTTGCATCAGCTCCTATGAAGAACTATATCGCGGAGACTGACGCTGCTGGTAACACTACTGGTAAGTATATCTATGAGGATGCTGGTACTTACACTTCTGACGTGACTATTATGGATGGTCTTCCATACTCAGAGACTGTACCACAGGAGGTTTACGATATCTACACTGCTGCAGGTATCAGCCGTGACGAGACTGAGGCATACTACGAGGAGTTCGTTGAGCTTGTTAAGTGGTACAACAACCGTACTCGTGGCTTCAACCGCCTATTGTGCCTTGGTTACGACTTCGCAGACCCACAGTACTTGCTTGATATGGTGGCTACTCCTTACGACTTGTTCATCGATGATGAATACTCTGTAAGTCAGGTAAGCTATATGTTCTACGACTTCGGTCCAAAGTGGAACCTTGAGATTGATGCTGATGGTAACGTATGGTTGCCACTCGATATCGAGCGTGAGTTCCCATTGGAGGCGTTCAACTTCGGTCTTGATTACACATTCTATATGTTGGGTGTAGGTGAGAACTCTTACATTGGTAACAACATCTACGACAACAAAGGTCAGCTTCTTATCGATGCTCGCTTCCCAGTGGAGGTGTCTGCAGACTACAACACAATCACTATCAAGCCTATTGAGTATCACTATACTGATGCTAACGGCCAGCCAGCAGTTGAGACTTACTACCCTTGTGTAGCACAGCTCTCATATATGGGTGCTACTCCTATTAACCCACGTGTTGCTGGTAACGTAGTTCTTAAGCGTAAGGGTGCTTCTACATCTGCAGTTAAGGCTAACGCTTCTGTTGCAAAGGGTGTATCAAAGACACTTACATCTGTAGGTGAGGCTCCAACCCCTATGGCACGCAACACTTACTCTATGACACCAATTGATCCTTCTAAGATCACTTTGCCTACACGTCTTGTTCGTGAGCAGAAGATTGAGCCAGGTGTTGAGGCTTACCACAAGCGTGCAACAGCTGCGGTGAAGGCTTACTACGGTATTAAGTAATAATTTCTTGTGATAAGGGGCAACATCTTTGCCCCATCCCAAAAAGTAAGACCCCTCGGGCTGTACTTCGTGTACTATCCCGAGGGGATCTTCTTTTGCGATAGGACAAATATGACCCCTTCTGACAAGAAATTGGGAAGTGCTACCCTGTAGGTTTGTGCCTGTTTCGCTTGTGCCAAGCGACAGCTACGCTGTGGGGAACCTGGGTATTCTGGGGATAGTGGGGATGAGGTCGTGCGTTAGTCCGCGTTGTCGCTATTCTGCGCTTTGCATTGCATTGCATTGTAGTTTAATGATGCTCGCGCTTCCCCATAATACCCACTCTACCCATACTCCCCAGCATCCCCATCTTCTGCGCAAAAGTCGCAGACTTTTAACTGTTACTAATTACTCTCTACTAATTACTAATTATTTATGCCCCTTCTGCTGCTTCTGCCCCTTTATAATCTCGCGCGAAGCGCACCTTACTTTTGAGGCAAAACTTCGTAATGCCTCGACTTTGCTACGGCTCGGCATAACAAGTAAACTTGTTCTACTCTCACCTTAATCGCAAAGTTCAGTTTTCAGTTTTCAGTTTTCAGTTTATTTACTATCTTTGTGGAAAATACAAAACGATACCACTATGGCAGATAACTATCTTGAGAAGAAGATGGAGGATTATAAGGCGGCACAGCCTGCAAAACGACGTACTGCAACACTGCGCAGGTTGCTCCTACACAACCGCAGTTATCGTGGCTACGACGCCTCGTTCAAGGTGCGCGAGGACCAACTACACCGCATTATAGAGGTGGCAACACTTTGCCCCTCAGCGCGTAACCAGCAGGTGTTGCGCTTCCGACCAGTATTGGGCGAGGAGGCTAATAGTGTGCTACCTCACATACGTCTCGGTGGAGCATTGCCCGAGTTGCATCTCCCCTTTGCTGGCACAGAGCCTAACGCCTTTATTGTGATATGCTCTACGGTTGAGGAGTCAAAGTATGTCGATATTGACCTTGGCATCGTGGCGCAGTCGATGTTGTTGCAAGCGGTGGAGATAGGTTTGGGTGGTATCTGCATCGGTGCTTTTGACCACGAGCCTATAAAGGAAAAGTTGAATCTCAAGTGCGAGCCACTCCTTGTATTGGCTATAGGCAGACCTAACGAGCATATCGAACTTAAGGAGTGTCTCGAGGGCGATAACCTAACCTACTATCGTGAGGGTGATACTCACTATGTGCCAAAGATTTCTATCAACGACCTAATACTTAAGTAGATGCGTAGACTATTTCTATCAATAGCAATGGTTATAGTGGCTGTTGTAGCCACTGCACAAGAGTGTGAATATTGGGAGCAACCCGAGGTCTTTGAGGTAAATAAACTCCCCGCGCGCGCCACGCTAACGCCATATGCCACCATCGAGGATGCGTTGGTGTGTGGTGCTTCGGAGTGGGTAATGGATATCAGCGGTGCGTGGAAGTTTCATTGGAGTGCAACGCCTGTTGATGCCCCAGAGGGCTTTGAGGCGGTGGGGTATGACGACTCTTGTTGGGGTGTTATGCCAGTGCCGGGCAACTGGGAACTAAATGGCTATGGCGTGCCTATCTACACCAATGTGACATATCCATTCCCAAAGAACCCGCCATATATACCTCACGACGACAACCCTACGGGATGTTATCGTCATAGTTTCGATATCCCTTCGGAGTGGGAGGGTCGTAGGGTTGTGCTACACTTCGAGTCGGGGCTTACTGCGATGTATGTATGGGTAAACGGTATCGAGGTAGGCTATGCCGAGGGTACAAAGACTGCGGTTGAGTTCGATATCACCGATATGGTGAGGACTGGTACTAACATCTTAGCAGTTAAAGGTTTGCGCTGGGCAGATGGCTCATATCTCGAGGACCAAGACTTTTGGCGTTTATCGGGCTTTGACCGCGCGGTAAAGGTATACACCACTGACAAGGTGCGCATTGCCGATATGTTTGTCGTTGCCGACCTTGACAAGAGTTACAAGAATGGTCTCTACACCTCGACGGTAACCATCGCCAATGGCTCGGATACAGCGTTTAGTGGCTCGTTGGAACTCTCTTTGGTCGATAGGTCTGGTAAGGCTGTGGCTAAACTTCGTAAGGGCGTTACTCTCCCTGCGGGTGAGGTTGCAGATGTGGAGTTTGCGCGTAATATCTCCAAGGTTTTGCTCTGGAGCAACGAGCAACCCAACCTATATACCACCGTTGTGGCGTTGCGTGGTGCTGATGGTGCTACCATTGAGGCCACATCGTGCCGTACGGGCTTTAGAAAGGTCGAAATACGCGAGGGTCAGTTGTTGCTTAATGGTAAACGCCTGATGATAAATGGTGTTAACATCCACGAGCATAACCCTGCCACTGGTCACGTTGTTGATAGAGAGTTAATGTTGAAGGATATTGCTCTTATGAAGCAGTTCAACATCAACGCTGTGCGCACAAGCCACTATCCACAGCCTACGCTGTTGTACGACCTGTGCGATGAGTATGGTATTCTCGTTGTAGACGAGGCTAATATCGAGGCTCACGGCTGTGGTACGGACTACCATAGTTCATATGACAGTTTCCACCCATCGCATAGAGAGGAGTGGAAGGGTACGCACTACGACCGCGTGCGTGCAATGGTGGAGCGCGATAAGAATCACCCATCGGTGATACTATGGTCTATGGGTAACGAGAGTAGCGATGGCGAGGTCTATGGCGAGATGTATGAGTGGATACACCAGCGCGATAAAACCCGCTTTGTGCAGTTGGAGCAGGGCTATGGCGGTCCTCATACCGATATCATCTGCCCTATGTACCCAGATATGAATGACTTCCGTCGCTATGCCGAGCGAGAAAATATGCGTAAGCCATATATTATGTGTGAGTTTGCTCACGCTATGGGTAACTCGGTGGGTAACCTCCGCGAGTTCTTCGATATTATGGAGGGTCATCCACATATGCAGGGTGGCTTTATATGGGACTGGGTAGATCAGGGTATCGATGCCGTAGGTCGTGATGGACGCCACTACTGGGCATATGGTGGTGACTTCGGTGCTTGGATGTATCCCCACGATGAGAACTTCTGTTGCAATGGCATTGTGTCGCCCGACCGTACACCACACCCTGCGCTATATGAGGTAAAGAAGGTATATCAGGATATCGAGTTTGAGTTGCTTGATAGCGGTAAACTACGCATCTACAACAACCACCTATATAACGACCTATCCGATTATATCATCGTGTATGAGGTGTTGTGCGAGGGCGAGTCTGTTTTGCGTGTGGAGTCTCCTATTGTCAAGTGCTTGGCGGGTCGCAGTGTCGATATCGCGCTACAAGGCTGGGAGCAGAGAGCGGATAAGGAGTATATGCTCAACCTATACGCTCTACAGCGTGAGGAGCGCGTGCTTATCCCTGCGCGCCATATCGTGGCCTCGGAGCAGATAGCCTTGAGCGACTACGACTATTCTTATACAGCACCAGAGGGTAAACTTGAGGTAGAGCGAGGCGAAGATTGGCTGGTGGCATACGCAGGCGATACAGGCGTGCTATTCAACACCAAGAATGGTCGCCTTGAGAGATATGTGGCAGGCGATAGGGATGTGATGTCGCAGTTGCCAGAGGCTTGGTTCTGGCGCGCTCCGACCGACAATGACTTCGGTGCAGGCTTCCAGCGTACAGCCAACGTATGGCGTACAAATCGTGGTCGCACCGTAGATTCTGCGGTTGAGGAGTATGAGGATAGGGTGGTAGTACGCAATGTACGCGAGATTGTGGATGCACCATCGCTCTTTACCACAACCTATACCTTTATGGCGGATGGTGCGCTAAAGGTTGAGGTTGTATGGGAGCGTAAGGGCGAGTTCGTGCCAGAGTTACCACGCCTCGGTATGCGTATGATATTGCCCGAGGACTATACAAACCTAACATACTATGGTAGAGGTCCTTGGGAGAACTACTCGGATAGAAAGGAGTCCTCGTTTGTAGGTCTGTATGAGCAGTCTACTTTCGACCAACTCTTCCCATATGTGCGCCCACAAGAGTCGGGTAATAAGTGCGATGTGCGCTGGTTGGAACTTACAGATAGCAGTGGTGTAGGTCTTCGTATCGAGGGTTTGCAACCTCTTAGCATCAGTGCGATGCCTTACCGCTCGGAGGACCTTGATCCAGGACTTACCAAGAAGCAGATGCACTACTCCGATATAGAGCCACGCCGAGAGGTTGTCCTTCAGGTGGACCTCGCACAGCGCGGTCTTGGTGGCGATAATTCGTGGGGTGCGCACCCTCACGACCCATACCGTCTAACTGCCGATAGGTATGAGTATGGCTATGTAATACGTCCGATTGATAAAAACAGGTAGTTCGTTGAATTGTTTGCCTGCGATTGCTGGATATTATAAATTTGTTTATATATTTGTGCTATATATGCAATTTTACAGAATATCACTTAATATGTTTTGAGTTATGAGGAGATTTTATGCACTTGTAGTTTTAGCCCTTGTTGCCCTTGCACCAAAGGCTATTGCGGGAGGCGATACGTATGGTGATGAAGGGTATGGTCGCACCTATGTAAACTATGGCGAAGCGGTTGTGAATTGGAGCAAAGGTTCGGATGTAAATAAGGATCTGTTCCCTTTCAGCAAGAGTGTCGCATTGGGCTATCTAAGCACAAGCAGGCTTATAGGCGTGCTTCCTATCTATGTCGAGTATGGTATAAATGCACAATATACCTTTGGCGATAAGACTTCGACACTTCTTGGCGTGACAACAAACTATCAGGCCAATATGTTGGCGGTGAATATTCCTCTCCATCTATCGTTGAACTTGTCGTTTGGGGGTGTAGGCATTGTGCCTTATGCAGGTATCAACCTTCGTGGTAATATTTTAGGTGAGCAGGTGACCGAGATTAAGTTGGGCAAGACCACAACAACCGAGGAGTTGCGCCTCTTTGACGACTCTGAGGCTGAGGGTGCTGCTGGTGACAAGGCGTGGGAGCGTTTTCAGGCAGGCTTGAGTTATGGCGTAGCGTTGAACTTGGGTCGTTGCTCCGTAGGTGTAGGTGTTGTTACTGATCTTATGCCTCTTGTAGATTATGGCGAAGATAACAGTGCAACAGCACTATATAAAACGCTATCCATTGGTTACGCCTTCTAAGAGGTGTGGCTTATATGAGTGAGGGGTTGGCCTTAGGGTTAACCCCTTTGTTGTATATAATAACGCCTGATTTATCCAATGGGTTATTGCAGATTAAAAAAGAATCACTACATTTGTGTAGTCTATTTGAACCTATTATATTACCACATAAACTACTGTTAAGTTATGAAGAGATTATATGCTTTATTAATCGTTGCACTCTTTGCAACAGCACCAAGCCTTTCGGCACAAGGTAACTCATTCTACAACGCTACGCGCGAGGCAGAGGCACTTCTTCGTGAGATGCCTACAAACAACTATCGCACCCTCTACGCCGGTTACAACACTGCACACGCCAACTGGCGCGAGTACGGTGTGATAGGTGAGATGATGTTCCCAATAAAGAGGGGTGTGACTCTCGGCTATCTTGAGGCTATAAACATCTGGAAGGGCTTGCCAATCTATGTTGAGTATGGTGCTAATGTTCAGTATCTCTTTGGTGCTGAGAAACTTGATGGCGTGAAGATTATGGGCGTGGTATTGGATACTAACTATAAAACCAATATCTTCGCTCTCAACGTGCCAGTAAATGCTTCGCTACGTCTCTCTTTCGAGGATAATCTCATTGCTGTAACCCCATATGCAGGTCTTAATGCCCGCTTTAACATTGTTGGTAAGCAGGTTATAAGTAGCGGTGATGAGAGTCTTGAGACTGCGATATTTGACTCGTCAAAGGAAAAGGGTGCAGCAGGTGATTCAGCCTTCAACCGCTTCCAACTCGGTCTAAACCTCGGTTGTTCGGTTACCTACTCGGTATACACCGTTGGTATAGGTCATATCTTCGACTTCTCGAAGTTGTCAGATGAGGGTAGAGGTCATCTTGGTGTAACAACAATATCGCTTGGCTATAGCTTTTAGTCGTAGATGATATAAAGCAGATATCGACAAGAGCCTCCAATAGAGTGTTTAGTGCATTCGTTGGAGGTTCTTTTGTTGTATATAATATCGTCACTCGTGTTACGAAGGTTTGGTTTTGTGCTTGTTGCAAGACGATTAAAATAGCGCACTAAATCGTTGAAAATGGAAAATTTTCCCTATTTTTGTGGTTGATATAGAGCAATCAGCCTTTGGGGAATTTGTAAAAAATTCCTATCTTTGGAAAAATTTAAAGCTATGGCAAAGTTTATAGTTGAAGGCGGTCATCGCCTAAAGGGAGAAATCGTACCTCAAGGTGCTAAGAACGAAGCACTTCAAATCATATGCGCGACACTTCTTACAAAGGAGCGCGTGGTGTTGCACAATGTGCCTATCATCGCAGATGTGATGCAACTATTGGAACTTATGGGCAAAATGGGCGTTGTGGTGGAGAAGTTATCGGAGGATAGCTTCGCTTTGCAGGCCGAGAATATCGACTTGGACTATCTGCGCACTGCCGACTATCACAAGCGTTGCCGTCGCTTGCGTGGCTCGGTGATGATGATTGGTCCATTGTTGGCTCGCTATGGTGTGGGCTTTATGCCTAAACCTGGTGGCGACAAGATTGGTCGTCGTAGACTCGATACTCACTTCCTCGGCTTCCAGAAACTCGGTGCAAGTTTCAACTTCGATATCAGCGACGAGTTCTACACCGTAGAGGCTAAACGCCTAAAGGGTACATATATGCTTCTTGATGAGGCTTCGGTTACGGGTACTGCAAATATCGTTATGGCAGCAGTGCTTGCCGAGGGTCGCACAACGATATATAACGCTGCGTGTGAACCATATCTACAGCAGTTGTGCAAGATGCTTAACCGTATGGGTGCCAAGATCTCGGGTATAGCATCCAACCTCCTTGTTATCGATGGCGTTAAGGAGTTGGGCGGTACGGAGCATACTATGTTGCCAGATATGATTGAGGTGGGTAGTTTTATCGGTATGGCAGCGATGACACGCTCGGAACTAACCATCAAGAATGTGTCGTACGAAAACCTTGGTATCATACCACAGCAGTTTGCTCGTATGGGCATACGTTTCGAACAGCGTGGTGACGATATCTACATCCCTACACAGGAGAGTTATAGTATCGAGAGTTTCATAGATGGCTCTATTATGACCATTGCCGATGCTCCTTGGCCAGGTCTTACACCTGATTTGCTCTCTATCTTCCTTGTTGTGGCTACGCAGGCTAAGGGTTCGGTGCTTATCCACCAAAAGATGTTCGAGAGCCGCTTGTTCTTTGTCGACAAACTTATCGATATGGGTGCGCAAATCATCCTTTGTGACCCGCATCGTGCTACGGTCATAGGTCACAACCACGAGCATTCGTTGCGTGCAGCGAATATGACCTCTCCAGATATCCGTGCAGGTGTGGCATTGTTGATTGCTGCTATGAGTGCTGAGGGTACAAGTACTATCCAGAATATCGAGCAGATAGATCGCGGTTATAAGGATATCGACAACCGTCTAAACGCTCTTGGCGCGAAGATTATCCGCTTGGATGAGTAGTTTAATAAATTAGTAATAAGAAATTAGTAATAGAGAAGAGATATGTTTTTGGAAAATAATAAGCATAAGGGCTGGATTGAGGTTATCTGTGGCTCGATGTTTTCGGGCAAGACAGAGGAGCTTATCCGCCGTATGAAGCGCGCGCAGTTTGCGAATTTGAAGGTTGAGATTTTCAAACCTTCGATAGATGTGCGCTACTCCGAGGAGGAGGTGGTGTCGCACGATGCCAATGCCATACAGTCGACACCTGTGGAGTCGGCACAAAATATCCTGCTTATGACCGCAGATGTGGATGTTGTAGGTATCGACGAGGCGCAGTTCTTCGATGAGGGTATTGTGGATGTGTGTCGCAAACTTGCTGATAGCGGTATCCGCGTTATCGTTGCGGGCTTGGATATGGACTATATGGGTGTTCCTTTTGGTCCTATGCCAGCACTTATGGCAACAGCGGAGTATGTGACCAAGGTACACGCTATCTGCGTTCGCTGTGGAGACCTTGCGCACCACTCTCACCGTCTTACATCTGACGATAAGCAGGTGTTGTTGGGTGCTCACGACACCTATCAGCCTATCTGCCGTCACTGTTTTAACGAGTTGACTAAAAAGTAGTTGGTTATGCAGAAAGCCGTAGATAAATGTGTTGAGGTACTCCGCGCGGGAGGCTTGATACTTTACCCTACCGATACGGTGTGGGGTATCGGTTGCGATGCAACCAACGAGGAGGCTGTGGCAAAGGTGTATGCCTTGAAGCGTAGCGAGGATAAGCATTCGATGCTCTGCCTATGTCGCGATGCTGATATGGTTGTGCGCTATGTAAACCGCGCTCCGGGTATTGCGTTCGAGGTTATGGAACTATCGGACAAGCCTCTTACGGCTATCCTTCCGGGTGCTGTGGGTGTTGCCCCAAATCTTATCCCTGAGGGCAAGACTCTCGGTGTGCGTGTTCCCCAGCACGACTTCTGTCAGGCACTCCTTCGTAAGTTTGGCAAGCCTATTGTCTCTACTTCGGCAAATATTTCGGGTGAGCCAGCGGCGAAGCGTCTTAAGGATGTGGCAGAGGAGATTATCAAAGGTGTAGACTATGTTGTGCATCCACGTTTCGAGGGTAAGCCTACACTAAAACCAAGTTCTATCATCGCCTTTGGCGAGGGTGGCGAGGTTGAAATCATTAGAAGTTAAGTGGTTATGAATAAGCAACTTGTTACGCCAGTGCAGAAGCGTTTCTCGGATGTAGACTCCTTTATGCACGTCAACAATATCTGGCAACAGAGTTACTTCGATATGGGCAAGACCGACTTCTACACAAAGGTCTTGGGTATTACGGGTGTATTCGATAAATTGCGCATTATCACAGCCTCTACGCATACCGACTACTATGGTCAGGTGCGCCTTACGGATGATATTGTTGTGGTGACCGATGTGTCGCGTTTAGGTAATAAGAGTATGACTCTGCATCAGCGTATTATGTGTGGTGAAAGATGTCTTACCGAGAGCAGTTCGGTTATGGTGGCCTTCGATTTCGAGACCCAGCAGACTGTCCCTATGCCCGATGAGTGGCGTAGAAACCTCGAGGAGTACCTTGTCCGTTCATAGTGACAATCAGACCATTCAACCTATAAAATGCACCATCGGGCAAAAATGCTCGGTGGTGTCTCTTTATCTGTGGCATATTTTGCCTAACTTTGTAGCGATTGTGCGCGCATACGCGCGAGTGCTATTACGCAGAGTGATAGATGTTTGAAAAATTATAAATTTAACACATAAAAACACTACTGAGATGAAATTATTTCGTTATTTGACGCTCGCTTTGATGGTGGCGTTGTTTATTTCAAGTTGTGGTAATGACCCAGTTGATGGTCCAGTAAACAACGGTAACGACTTCGTTCTTGATGAGACAAAGTCATACCCTCTTGTATCATCTGACCCAGAGGTTATTATCGCTGAGACCACCGAGACCGTAACTATTATCCTTAACGGTAAGGGTACATCTATCGAGAACTACAATGGCGATGTATATGCCCACACTGGTGTGCTTACAGATAAGAGTTCATCGTCCTCAAACTGGAGATACACCAAGGCTGGTTGGACAGAGAACAAACCAGAGTGTAAACTAACACGTCACAATAACAACCTCTGGACCCTTACCATTAAGGGAGGCCCTCGTGCATACTACAACGTGCCAGCAACAGAGACTATCAAGGCTCTTGCCTTTGTGTTCCGTTCGGCTGATGGTAAGAAGGAGGTTAAGGATAACGGTAGCGATATATTCCTTGAGACAGTAGAGGAGGGTCTTGGTGTATATTTCACATCTCCAAAGGAGGGTACATACCTAACCGTTGGCACAAAGTGCTTGGTTACTGTTACCTCACAGAAGGCTACAGAGGTAAGCCTTCTACGCGATGGTAAGGAGGTTGTTGTAAGTAACGAGAGTTCTATCAGTTATGAGTTTACCCCTACAAAGGCAGAGGATATCACCTTCACTGCTGTTGCTACAAATGGCGTTGATGTTGTAGAGGATACTCTCCACGTATCTATCTTGGGTACTACTGTTGATGAGGTACGTCCAGCAGGTGTTAAGAATGGTATTAACATCAATGGCGATGAGGTTACCTTTGTACTCTACGCTCCTGGTAAGGAGTCTGTTATCCTTCTTGGCGACTTCAACAACTATACTGCCTCTAACGAGTATATGATGAAGCGTGATGGTAGCTACTTCTGGATTACAGTATCTGGTTTCGAGGAGGGCGTTGAGTATGGCTACCAGTACTTCGTTGATAAGTCTATCAAGATTGGTGATCCATACTCTACAAAGATCCTTGATCCTTGGAACGATAAATATATCACATCTACAACATATCCAGATCTCAAGGCATACCCTGCGGAGTATACAACCGATATCGTGTCAGTATTTGAGCTTAACCCTGTGGAGTATGTATGGCAGGTTGAGGACTTCGACCGTCCAGCGGAGAACTCTCTTGCTATCTACGAGTTGCTTATCCGCGACTTTACCGAAGAGCGCACTATCAATGCCGTAGCAGAGAAGCTTGACTACCTCGAGACTTTGGGTATCAACGCTATCGAGCTTATGCCTATTCAGGAGTTCGACGGTAACGACTCTTGGGGTTACAACCCTTGCTACTACTTTGCCCCAGATAAGGCATATGGTACCGAGGAGGACTATAAGAGATTTATCGACGAGTGCCACCAGCGTGGTATTGCCGTTATTGTCGATGTTGTATTCAACCACGCTACAGGTCTCTTCCCATATGCTAAGATGTGGTGGGATAACAGCGGTAGCAAGACTGCTTCTGACAACCCATTCTTCAACGTAACAGCACCACACAACTTCAGCGTATACCACGACTTCAAGCACCTATACAATGGTACTAAGGAGTATTTCAACGCGGTACTTAAGTACTGGTTGGAGGAGTACAATGTTGACGGTTTCCGTTTCGACCTTACTAAGGGTTTCGTTCAGAACCCATCTAACTACGATGCTGCAGGTTATTCAGCAGAGCGTATCGGCATCTTGACAGGTTATGCAAACGCGATTCGCGAGGTTGAGCCAGATGCTTATATCATCTTCGAGCATTTCTGCACTGTAAACGAGGAGTCGGAGTTGTATGACACTGTGGGCGCACTCTGCTGGAACAACAACGCAATGGGCGGTTATATGGAGTCTGTAATGGGTTGGACTGGTAGCAACAAGAGTAACTTTGCGGACTTCAAGAGAGGTCGTATCAACAATATCGAGACTCACGATGAGGAGCGTATTGTATACAAGGCTGTTCAGTGGGGTGATAGTTACGTTAAGACTAACTGGGCTAATATCTCAAAGCGTGTTCAGGCTGTCTATGCCTTCCACTTCCTCACTCCATATCCAAAGATGATGTGGCAGTTTGGTGAGCTTGGCTACGATGTATCTATCAACGCTAACGATAAGGGCGTTGTAGGTACTGGTGACGAGTATCGTACTCACCGCAAGCCAGTACGTTGGAACTATCTCAACAACCCAGACCGCAAGGCTATCTACGACGCATTGTCTAAGATTATCACTTGGCGTACCGACAACGAGGATTACTATGGTCAGGATAAACTAAACGTACACACTTGGTTGGTTGGCGATAGCAATATGGGCGGTAAGATTCTTGTTATGGACAGGGTTATCGTAGTGGCTAACTTCACTAACGCGCAGACTACAACAACCGTAAATGTACCATCAGCAGGCGAGTGGACCAACCTCATCACAGGCGAGAAGGTTCAGCTTGGCTCATCACACAGTGTGACTTTGGCAGGTAGCGACTATATTGTCCTTGTACGATAGGTTATCTGCTGCATAGCGATAGAGCGTGTCTAATCTATTGATTGGATGCGCTCTTTTTTTGTATTTATTATAGAAAAATCTGAAAACTATTTTTGTGTTTCAAGTTTTTTAAGTATCTTTGTCGCGCATTTTTAGTGTAAACAGAGATTGATGTATGACGCAGAAGGAGATTATAGTTCGTGAGGCAGCCAAGATGTTTATGTCTGAGGGTGTTAAGTCGGTGCGTATGGATGACATCGCCCACGAACTAAGCATATCGAAGCGAACTATCTATGAACTTTTTGGGGATAAGGAGGCACTTATCTACGAGGCTCTCTGCCACTTTGTTGAGGAGGGTCACACTCGTCGTAGCCAGATTTGTAGTGAGGTGGATAATGAGTTGGAGGCTATGCTCGTATCGTTGCGCGATATGATTGTGCGCGCTCCCGAGGTGGCGCGAGTACGTCGTAACCTTGAGCGTTTCTATCCTAACGTAAACCGACGCTTGGAGGAGAGTGGTATGATGCGCTCGAAGAGCGAGCTTCGAGAGTGGCTTGCAGCATCTATCGAGCGAGGTTATCTCACCCCTACGGCGAACAGCGATTTGGTAGTCGATGTATTGCACAACTGTGTGCAGGGTATGTTAGTTGTAGAGTACAGCGACGACACTCGCTCGGCAAATGTGGTGTCGCGCGTGGCGTGTTCGGTGATTATATTTATTCGTGGTCTATGTACTCCAGAGGGTCTGGAGGTTGTAGACCGCTGTTTTAGCACATACTATAGTAATATTTGTCTTGGCGAGACGTTATAACTTAGGGTAAACAAAACAATAAACTATATACAGTATGAAAAAGTATCTATGTCTAATCTGTATGGGACTTATGTCGCTTGGTGTGGCTGTGGCTCAAAATGCAGGTGGCAATACGTTGACACTTACGTTGGAGGATGCCATAAGCCTTGCCCTTAGCGATAACCCTACAGTCAAGGTTGCAAACCTTGAGATTGAACGCTACGACTATGTGCGTAAGCAGACGCTATCGTCGCTCTACCCACAGGTCGATGCGTCACTGCAGTACTCCTTGGCATTGCGCCGTCAGGAGATGACCGAGGGCTTCTCGTTTGGAGGTAAGAATACCTTCAACACTGCCGCTTCGGTGTCGCTACCACTCTTTGTTCCTGCAGTGTATGAGCAGTTGAAACTCAACCGTACGCAGATGGAGAGTGCCGTAGAGAGTGCGCGTGCCACACGTATCGATATGATTGCATCGGTGCGCTCGGCATACTACAACGTCTTGCTTGCCGAGCAGTCGCTTGCAGTACTTCAGGAGGCGGTGCTTACCACCGAGCGTGTTGTTGCCAACACCAAGAACTTGTACGACAACGGCTTGGCATCGGAGTACGACTACCTTACAGCGCAGGTGCAGTTATCTAACCTTCGCCCACAGGTGTTGCAGACAGAGAATGCTATCGGCATCACAAAGTTGCAGTTGAAGATGTATCTCTCGCTCCCTGCAGAGGTAGATGTTGAGGTTGTAGGTACGCTTGACAGTTTCCGCGATAAGGTGCTTCTCTCGGAGGACTACTCGCGCGATATCAGCGACAACACCACACTCCGTAGCCTCGATATCCAGTCTCAGATGCTCGAGCATCAGGAGCGTCTGCTCAAGGCGTCGCGTATGCCTGTTGTGGCAGCCTTTGGTCAGGTGTCGTATATGGGTCAGGAGCGTGTAGACCTAAGTGGCCTTATGGGCGGTATGGCTGGTGGTGGTCAGCAGAGCGATGTCGTGGCGCAGACACGTGCGCAGGCAGTCGCTTCGCAGTCAAAGTTCTGGTGGCAGTGTCCTATCTCGGTAGGTGCGCAGATCAGCATCCCGCTATTTGCTGGTTTCAAGACTGTAAATCAGTTGCGTGAGGTTAATAACCAGATTGCGCAACTCAACATTCAGCGTGAGTATGCCGAGGAGGGTATCCGCCTTCAGGTTGAGCAGGCTATCAACACCCTTATCACTGCTCGCGAAACTATGCTCTCGAATGAGCGTACCGTAGAGCAGGCACAGAAGGCATACGATATCTCGCTTACACGCTACAATGCAGGTGCGGGTACTATCCTTGAACTTAACTCATCGCAGTTGTCGCTTACACAGGCGCAGTTAAGTTACTCGCAGTCTATCTACGACTATCTATCGGCATATGCCACATACGAGAAGACTCTCGGTGACGAGGAGATCTAACGATACATTATATAATATAAGAATAACATCCCTTTGAAAAAGATAACTATGAAGAAGAGTTTGATGCTTATCGCTTTGGCTGCAACAATGGTTGGTTGTGGCTCTAATGGCCCTAAGAGCACTGTGGTTGCTCAGGAGGAGTCGGCAGTGACTGTGAAGATCTGCACAGCAGAGATTGCTAAGATGGATATTACAGAGACCTATACCTCTGAGATTTTGCCATACAAGCAGAACGATATTACCCCTGCAGCTCAGGGTTTGCATATCGACAAGATTTTGGTGGATGTAGGCGACTATGTTAAGGAGGGTCAGATTGTTGCTACAATGAATAAAACATCGCTTAAGCAGTTGGAAATCAACCTTGCTACTATAGAGGATAGTTACAACCGTATGAAGCCTGTACACGCTCAGGGTGGTGTTTCAGACCAGCAGATGTTGGAGTTGGAGAACTCGCTAACCTTGCAGCGCGAGATGGTGGATAATATGCGCCGTAACTCGGAGATTAAGTCTCCTATTTCGGGTGTTATCACAGCGCGCAACTATGAGAATGGCGACCTCTTCACTTCGATGCCTATCCTTCACGTTATGCAGATTAACAAGCTTAAGGTTATGGCTAACGTATCTGAGCAGTACTACCCAAATGTCAAGGTTGGCGATAAGGTAGAAATCAATGTAGATATCTTCCCAGGCGAGAGCTTCGAGGGTAAGGTGTCGCGTATTGCTCCAGCGTTGGATGCTGCAACACGCACCTTCAGCGTGGAGATTACCATTCCTAACACCAACGAGCGTCTTCGTCCAGGTATGTTTGCGCGTGCTACATTCCATTTGGGCGATATTGAGGGTGTTATGGTTGACGATGTAGCAGTTCAGAAGCAGGCAGGTTCGGCAGAGCGTTTTGTATATGTTATCGAGGATGGCGTTGCAAAGTTCCGTTTTGTACGCGATGGTCGCCGTGTAGGTAACAAGGTGAGCATCGTTGAGGGTCTTAATGCCGGCGAGCAGGTTGCTACAACATCGTTTGTGCGCCTTATGGATGGCAAAGCTGTGGAGATTGTTGCTGAGTAAGCGTTATTGTATCACTTATAACGAGTTACAACGATGAAGATATACGAAACAGCGGTACGAAAACCTATTTCTACTGCGCTGATATTTATCGCGGTCATTGTCTTTGGTTTGTTCTCTGTGGGCAAGCTCGGCATTGACCAGTATCCAGAGATTGAGGTGCCTTATATCTCTGTTATCACGATGTATCCTGGTGGTAATGCCGAGGATATTGAGACCAACATTACCCGTATTCTTGAGGATCAGCTCAACTCGGTGGATAATCTTGACAAGATTACTTCACAGTCGAAGGATAATGTGTCGATTATCTCGTTGGAGTTTGAGTATGGATGCGACCTTACCGAGGCAGCGAACGATGTTCGCGATATTGTGAGCCGTGCGCAGTCTATCCTTCCTGATGAGGTGGAGTATCCTACCGTGATGAAGCTCTCGGCATCTATGGCGCCTATTATGATGCTCTCGGTAACGGCAGATGAGAGCTATGCTGGTTTGGCGAAGATATTGGATGACAAGATGGTCAACGAGCTTAACCGTATCGAAGGTATTGGCTCGGTGGCCGTTATTGGTGCCCAGCAGCGTGAGGTGCAGGTAAACGTAGACCCTAACAAGTTGGAGGCCTATGGTCTTACTATCGAGTCTTTGGGTCAGCTTATTGCAGCAGAGAATATCAATATCCCTGCAGGTACTCTTGACCTTGGTGATCAGGTATTCAACCTCAAGTCTGACCTTCAGTTCGACGACTCTCGAGTGTTGCGCGACATTGTAGTCTCTAACCGCAATGGTCGTACCGTTATGCTCTCGGATGTAGCCACTATAGTGGATACTTTGGAGAAGGCTACGATGGATGAGCGTATCAATGGTCGTCGTGGTGTGCGTGTTATGGTGCAGAAGCAGACAGGTGCTAACACAGTGCAGATTATCGAGGATGTGCAGGCTGAGTTGGAGAAGATTATCCCTACGCTCCCAAATGATTGTGAGGTAAATACCATCTTTGAGAGTTCAAGCGAGATTAAGGATGCGATTAATTCGCTCTCGGATACTATTATGTATGCCTTTATCTTCGTTATCCTTGTGGTGATGTTCTTCCTTGGTCGTTGGCGAGCTACCTTCATCATCTGCTTGACCATCCCTATCTCGTTGATATGTGCCTTTATCTACCTCTTTGCTACAGGCTCAACCCTCAACATCATATCTCTCTCGGCGCTCTCTATCGCCATCGGTATGGTTGTGGATGATGCTATCGTGGTGTTGGAGAATATCACAACACATATCGAGCGAGGTTCTAAGCCTAAGGAGGCGGCTATCTACGCTACGAACGAGGTGTGGTTGTCAGTAATCGCTACTACCTTGGTTGTTGTGGCGGTGTTTATGCCACTTACTATGATTCCAGGTATGGCAGGTATCCTCTTTAAGGAGCTTGGTTGGATTGTTACTATCGTGGTCTGCGTATCAACCACTGCGGCTATTACGCTTACCCCTATGATGTCGGCATACTTCCTTAAGATTGATGGTGCGGAGCATACATATAAGGGTATCGGTATCATCTACAAGCCTATCGACAAGTTCCTCGGCTGGCTTGATGGAGTCTACGAGCGTGCTTTGCGCTTTGTTGTTAAGTGGCGTAAGAGTGTTATCGCCGTGTTGATGCTCTTCTTCGTGTTCTCGATGACGCTTATTAGCAAGGTGCCTACGGAGTTCTTCCCACCGGCAGATAATGCTCGTATATCTATGAATGTGAAGCTACCACAGAACGTACACGTTGACTATACTACAAAGGTTGCGCGCCAGATTGATGGTATCATTGCAGAGAAGTTCCCATTCATCAACATTGTCTCTACATCGGCAGGTGCTAACTCTTCGGAGAGTGCTTTTGCGGCTATGCAGTCTACAGGTTCGCATATCATCAACTATAATATGCGTATGCCACGCCGTAGCGATATCGAGCGTCCTTCGATTTTTGAGATTGCCGATGTTCTCCGTCACGAGCTTGCACAGATACCAGAGATTTCCGACTTCTCGGTATCCCCTGGTGGTGGTAGCGGTGGCGGTATGGGTGCCAGCACCGTGAATATCAAGGTCTTTGGTCACAATATGGATGATGCTATGGCCACTGCCAACGAGCTTCAGAAGATGGTTTCCAACCTCAGCACTATGCGTGATGCGCAGCTCTCTCGCGAGGCGTTGCAGCCAGAGTATAATGTAATCTTCGACCGCGAGAAGATGGCTATGTATGGCATCAGCCCAGCTACGGCGGCGCAGTTTATCCGCAACCGTATCTATGGTTATGAGTGTACTAAGTATCGTGAGGATGGTGATGAGTACGATATCGTTGTACGCTACGACGAGCCTTTCCGCGAGTCTTTGGAGAGTGTTGAGAATATCACCTTGTATAGCTCTACAGGTATGCCTATAAAGCTTAGAGATGTGGCGCGTATTGAGGAGTCATTCTCATCGCCTACCATCGAGCGCGAGAACCGTCAGCGTATTGTTACGGTTAAGGGTGCTGTAGGTGCAAATGTGGCGTTGGGAGATGCTCTTGCTGAGGTTAACGCTATGCTTGCCGAGTATGATGCCCCATCGGGTATTACCCTCGAACTTGGTGGTACTATCGAGGAGCAGGGCGATGCCTTCTCGGATATCCTAACCCTCCTCGTGTTGATTATCATCCTTGTATATGTGGTTATGGCGACGCAGTTTGAGTCGCTCACCGACCCATTCATCATTATGTTCACCATCCCATTTGCAATGTCGGGCGTATTTATCGCGTTGTGGCTCACCAATACACCACTATCGATGATTGCGCTTATCGGTGCCATTATGCTTGTGGGTATCGTTACCAAGAACGGTATCGTGCTTGTGGACTATATGAACTTGCTTGTTGAGCGTGGTTCGAGCCTTGCAGATGCTGTTATCGCGGGTGGTAAGAGCCGTCTACGCCCTGTGCTTATGACTTCACTCACCACTATCCTCGGTATGACACCTATGGCACTTGGTATTGGTGAGGGCTCTGAGATATGGCAGCCTATGGGTATCTCGGTTGTAGGTGGTCTGCTTGTATCAACACTTCTAACCCTCTTTATCGTACCATCGTTGTATGCAATGTTGGAGGGCAGAAAGGAGCGTAAGGAGGCACGCAAGGCACAGCTTCAGGCACACGAGGATGAGTTTATCCGTACACATATTAACAATAAGTAATAGCATACTATGAAAGCACTATTTATATCATACAATCAGGCGTTGACTGATCGTATCAATAAGATGCTTGACCTTCACGGAGTCCGCGGCTTTACACGCTGGGGACTCACCGAGGGTCGCGGTAGCATCGATGGCGAACCACACTATGGCACACACGCTTGGCCAGCAATGAATAGCTCTGTCCTCGCCATTGTCGAGGATGAGAAGATTGCACCACTTCTCGATGCACTTCGTGCAATCGATGAGACCACCAAGCAGCAGGGCTCACGCGCCTTTGTTTGGAATATCGAGCAGGCGATGTAGGTGCAAAAGTCGTAGACTTTTTCAATTAGTAATTAAAAAGAATTAGCAGTCCTTGTGGACTGCTAATTCTTTTTACTGAGCAAACTGGAAAGGTATCGCCTCATCGAGAGCTTTGACCTCCTCAGGGGTTAGCTCCGCAAGTGGGCGGTTATAGAGACGCTTTGCGATAGAGTTGCGGTACATCTCGAAACCTGCCTCGACCTCCGAGATTAGGCTCTCGCGGGTCTCTGATGTCAACTTATCCATAGCGATAAGGTCGGCAGCGTCAATCTTCTCGCCCTCAACAACCTCAATCTTATCGTGCTCGGCAAGCAACATAGACTCGATAACGCGAGCCAATGAACCCTCCTCCTCTGGAGTGTCGTCAGCCTCGTCAGTAAAGACGCGGTCGCCAAGGCGTACCTGATTCTCGCCAACGATCTCGATAACGATAGGAGATGTAGTATAGCGGTCTGCGCCACCCTCAAATGTGGTTGGTGCGCCAAAGGCAAAGGTGTAAAGCACGAACAACCAGTGTGCTGCGATAGCGGCAACAAGACCACCGATAGTGTGTGCAAGGATAGCCTTAGAGGTAAGCTTGCGGTAACCAAGAGCATCAAGCATAGCGGTGTGAGTGCTGAGGTAACCGCTCCAGCACATACCGATAGCAGTAAATACTGCGATGGCGTTACCATTCACGATACCCTGAGCAGAGAACTCAGGCACAAGGCTCAACGCTGCACCAACAGCACCGAGTGATGTGATAGGGAATGCCATAAGGGCTGGATGCTCGAAACCAAAGAGCCACTCAAAGACGAAGTTAATCTTACCGAACAACCAAGGCAAGAACTCGATACCCTCGTATGCTGCACCGTCGTAAGTACCGTTGCTACCAGCACCGAATGTAAGCAACATAACAAGAGTAGAGATGATAAGTACACCTGGGATGATTGAAAGACCTACATCCACACCAGTCTTACCACCGTCGAGCAATGAGTTGAGGATGCGGGTGAACATAGATGTCTCCTTAACCTCCTCTTTCTCCTTCATCTCCTCCTCTGTAAGCACTGCAGCGAACTCCTCTGCAAACTCTGGATGCTGCTTAAGGATGAAACGCTGCATAAGGCGTGTAGAGCAGATACAACCGATGAATGCACCGAGCAAACCGAGGAATGGCTCAACGAAGTAACCCTGTGAAATCATAAATACGATAACAAGAAGACCCATACCGAAGGCTGTACCGAAGTTGGTAAGCGAGATAAACTGGAACTTCTTGAAGTATGAGCTAAAACGCTTATCCTTTGCAAGAGAGATGATAGCTGGGTTATCCGATAGGAATGTCATCACAGCACCTAATGATGCTACACCTGGAAGGTTAAAGAGTGGCTTCATCAATGGGCGTAGAATGCGCTCCAAGAGGTTTACCACGCCAAACTCCACGAAGATGCTACCAAGCGCACCTGTGATAACGCAGATAGCCATAAGATAGAAGACGGTGTTAAGCAACAAGTCGTGCGCAGTCTTCATAATAGTGTTAAGCATATTTGGCACACCCATAACTGAGCCGATACCGCCAAAGATGCCGATAACGATAACAAGGCAGAAGATACCTGCAAAGTACTTCTTAATACCCTTTGAATTGTTCTCCATAGTTTTGTTATTTAATTAGCTTAAAATCTACTGATTAGACTACTTTAGTGCAGCCTTAAGACCCTGCAAAGCATCAATCTTCCAGGTGATACCAAAGGTGAAGAATGAACCCTTATCCTTTGCTACACCGCCAAGGTTGCCATTCTTACCTGTGTTGTACACATAGGCAGCGTGTAGGCGTACATCACGGTTGCCGAGGTGGCCCATAGGGTAGTACTCGATACCGCCACCGATACGCTTCAAATCGGTGTTAGGGTATACGAAGAGACCTGAAACGGCATCCTTGCCAACCTTGTCGTAGGTAACCTTTGCAAAGAGGTTGACGCGCTGAGCAACCATATGTGATAGCTCTGCCATAACAGAGAAGTTCTGGAACATAAGCTCCTTTGCGCTTGTACCACGATTCATAATGTCAAGCTCAAGAGTTGTGTCGCCAGACTTGAAGCGGTTACCCAACACTACATAAGCGTCGAACTGGCCCTTCTTGTACTCCGAGAAGTTCACAGAGTGAAGTGCTGTATAGTTACCGTGTGAACCCATATAGTAGAAGTTATAGGCATAAAGGTCGTCGTTGAGGGCGTTGATTGCATTTGGACCATAAGGGCTCTGGCAAATCTGGAATGTCAACGACTCGTTGCCCTTATCTGTGGTGTAAGTGGCTGATGCGCCAAGCTGGAAGCAGTTTACATTGTTCCAGTACTCCGAGCAGTAGTAAATCTCGATAGGTGCGCGGTCGTACTCCCAACCACCAATCATTACCACCTGCTTACCTGCAGACAACGACCAATTCTCGGTCGCCTTATATGTAAGGTGGAACCAGTCGGTGTTGTTTACGAATGAGCCATCTGTGTTTGGACGGCTGAAACGCTGACGCCACGAGTAGGTGAACTTTGGTGCAATCTGACCATCCATACGGAGGTTGAAGTAACGCACCTTAAAGCCTGACGCACCATAAATCTCGTTGCCGTCAAGGGTCTCGTTAAGGTAGTCGAAGCGTGACTCTACACCAAGGCGGAAGATCTCGTTGCTCTTCTCATAGCCCTGCTGTGCTGCTGCCGTTGTAAGACTAAATACCGCTACGGCAACGCATAGAATTTTTGTAAAAGTTTTCTTCATATTGTGAAAGTTTAGATTTTGCAAATGCATAACACCTCTAATTACGGACAAAGATAAACAAAAGATGCAAAAATCAACTTAACTTGGTAGATAAAAAATAAGGTTGCCCATAATTTTTTGGACAACCTTACTCTTTACAAGAGTATATAACCCCTATTTCTGCTCCTCGGCAACCTTTGCCTCCGCCTTAATCTTGATTTTAGCAAAGGCCTTAACCAAGGTCTCGTTGTTAGTCTTCGCAGGGTCGTAGGTTACAGTGACGATCTTTGTAGGGACATCAACCTGAACATCCTTAACACCCTTCTCGTAAGGGATAGTGTTAGTAACCTTCTTTGCGCAACCAGCACAGTCGATATCTGTTACGAACTCTACGGTTACACTCTTCTTATCGCCCTTCTTAGGCTCCTGGGCATTTGCAATGCCAATACCAAATAGTGCTACAAGGCACATCAAAATAATCTTCTTCATAGTTTTAAGGTTTTATTTATATAACGTTTTTATTTCTGAAATTAGTATATATTCAATCGTAGACCGATATAGAACTTACGTCCCATAAGTGGTCCCCATACCATCGACGAGTTAAAGCCTGGGTCGTATGCTGTATTGCCAGTCATCACGATAGGCTTATTACCACCGTTGACACCTTGTAGGTAGTTTGCGATATTCTCGCAACCTGCATATAGTGTGAGGTTACTCATCTTGTAACTTACCTGTGCGAAATACATAGGGTATACAGGCGATAGGTTAGGAGTGTTCTGTGCAACGTTCATATCGCCAGTCGCAATCTCTGGCAGACGCACAGGACCATTCATCTGCGCTGTAACATCGAATACCCAACGCTGTACGGCATACTGGATGTTGATAAGACCCTTGTAACGCGATGTAAGTGGTCGCTCAACAAGCACCTTTGTGCCATCCGCCTGCTCCAAGGTTATCATAGCGTTGGTGTAGCGGAATGTAGCAAAGAGGTCGAAACCTCGGAATGGTGTCCAGTTGAAGTCTACCTGATAGTTGTCGGTATATGACTTACCATCGGTGTTGTAGATATTGATTGTGTTGTCGCCACTCTCCTGATCGAAGACCATAGTGTTGAAGAACTGCGTACGGAAGTAGTCGAAACTGATGGTTGTCTGGTCGTCACCCGCAAGACGGAATGTCTGTGCGATGCTACCTCCGAAGGTTGCTGCACGCTCCATATCGTCGGTCAAGCGGTCAGAGTTGATGTTGCGCGACGAGGTCATTATCCAGATGTTATCCGTAACGAGATTCTGACGACGGTAGCCCATACCTGCCGATGCACGCAGTGTGGTGCGTGGGGTGATAGCCCAGCGGATATGTGAACGTGGTGTGATAAGGAACTCTGGCTTTGCATCGTAGTAGTAGTTGCCATTTACGATAGAGTAGTCGCCACGAATACCTACCACCCACGAGAACTTCTCTTCGTTGTTGTATGTATACTCGGCAAAGATACCCGGCTCGGCGAGTGTTGCCTTGCCCTTAGCCTGCCACATTGGCTGTGGTGTACCCGATGAGGCATCCTGCTGGAGGTAGTCGTTATCCATCATACGCGCATATGCCGAGATACCCGCATTGAGCGACGAACGCTGTGTGAAGTAGTGTGCATATGTGGCGTTGAAGCGGAAGGTGTCCTCCATAACATCTACATTGTTGACACCGAAGTATGAGTCGGTGAGGTAGTTGTCGTAGTCGAATACCATAGCGATGTTGTTCTGCACAGCATCATCTGGGTCGCCTGTGAAGGTGCGCTCGTAACCTACTGGGATACCGAGTTTTGCATAAGCGTTGATATTGCGATTGTGAATCTTCGAGCCGTAAGGAGTGGCGAGTGGGTTCTGCATCATCTGGTCGAACATATCCTCGCGGTAGTCCATCTGACCACCGATACGGTTCTCGTTCACCACCTTCCAACCCCAGCGGAGTTGTACGCCATCACTATTCTGCCACAACCACTTATTTGCGATGTTTATCTGATTTGCCTTTGGCATATCGGCAAAGCCGTCGTTGTTCATATCGTGGTGCGATGTATCGAGTGAGCCGTGGGCCATAATTACGGTCGAAAGGCTCTTATCGGGAGTCAATGGAATAGCCGATGAGATGTTAATCTCGGGACGCATCTCGTTGTCGAAGTAGAGGTTTAGGAAGAAACGCTCGTCGTCGGTAGGCTTGCGATGCTCAAGGTTGATCTGACCTGTGATAGCCTCGTGACCCGCAGTTACAGATGCCACACCCTTAGATACCTGAATAGAGTTGAGCCACATACCTGGTGTGTAACTAAGACCATATGTAGCACCTGCGCCCTGCATAATAGGGCGGTTCTCGTCGAGAATCTGTGTGTATGTACCTGCAAGACCGAGCATCTTAATCTGACGCGCACCCGAGATAGCGTCGCTATAACCTACGGTTACCGATGCCGAGTTCTCGAACGACTCTGCAAGCGAACAGCACGCCATCTTGCACAAACCTGCAAACGAAATCTGCTCCTGACGTGTGATACCGCTTGTCTTGGCGTAGTTACCGCGTTGCTGACCCTCTACAATAACCTCGTCGATATCTACAGCCGATGGTGTCAACTCGATGTCGAGTGTTGTAACGCCCTTCTCCTCAACCTCAATCTCTACAACGTCGTAACCGAGATAGTCTACCACAAGGGTGTTGAAGTTGTGAACACGCTTGATAGAGTAACTACCATCTGTCATTGTGGTAGCACCAGCGGTGGTGTTCTTCCAAAATAGTGTTGCGCCCACAAGTGGCTGACCGTTATTAATGTCGGTTACCTTACCTGTAAGTGTACGCTGTGCCATTGCCACGATAGGCAAGCATAGCGCGATAAAGAGTATAAGTGATTTTTTCATATTTGGCTTGAGTATTTTGTTACTGATATAATCTCTTTTATGGGACAAATGCCCATACCCCAGCCAAGACTGGGGCGTTAAGCCAATACTGGTGGGGCGCGAAGCCCAAAAATATGACAATGAGAGTCTGTAGGTGTGCCTATGTCGAATAGTTCTAACCTCTCATACGAGGCATAGCGATATAGCGATAACTCCTCGCTAATCGAGGTTACAACCATAGGCGCGAGCATCAGCGATAGTGCCGATGCTGTGCGTGAGTCGTTGCGCGACTCTATGAAATCGGTGTGATTATCTCCAAGAATAGGGTGGTGATGGTCGCAACAATCTTTGGCAATGGTAAGACCTATGTGCGCACAACACTCCGACTTGCAACTGTGGTGATGATGGTGGTGATGTTCGCAGGTGAGTAGCGACAACGACGAAAGAAGTGTGGCTACAGTATATACCGCCACCATCACAAAGGCATATATCTTTCTTCGCTGTGCCATACTTGTTGTGTTCTACTACTCTGCGATGTTACACTCGCGCATTTTCTCTATCCAACGCTCTGCATCTGCTGTTGCAACGCCCTTGTCTATGCCATAACGCTCTACAAGCATATCGGCAACAGCCTCGGTATCAAACTCTTTGCCCTGCAATTCGTTCCAGAGATACAATGCGCTATCGTTAAGAGATATTATCTTTGTAAGGTCGCTACCGTGCTTGCCCTGCATAATAATCACGTGTTCGCCCGCCATCTCGCGTACCTTATACTGCTCCTTAATCTTCATAGTAATCAATATATTGCGGTGCAAAGTTACGAAAAATATTTTATTACGTAGTAATATCAACCAAAAAATTCTATTTTTAGTGCTATGATAACGTTGCCATAACAGCAAATTATACGAAAAATTATAGCGTCTTAAATGTGGCAGAGTAAATACAATTCGTTATCTTTGCGCTATGAATATGGATAAGGCGGAGGTAAAGAGTGAGTCGATAGATGCTATCCTCGAAAGGTGGTGGGGATACAAGGAGTTCCGACCTATGCAACGCGAGATTATCGAGTCGGTGTTGCAGGGGCGCGACACCCTTGCCCTTATGCCTACGGGTGGCGGTAAGTCGATAACATATCAGGTGCCAGCCTTGGCTATGGAGGGTCTCTGTATCGTTGTGACTCCTCTTATAGCCTTGATGAAGGATCAGGTTGACCAACTAAAACGACGTGGGGTATCGGCTGTGGCGGTACATTCGGGTCTCGACTCACGACGCATAGAGATGGCGTTGGACAACTGCACTTATGGCGATGTCAAGATGCTCTATATTGCTCCCGAACGTCTTGTAACAGAGGCATTTAGGGTGCGCCTTCGACGTATGAATGTGTCGCTTATTGCTGTTGATGAGGCACACTGTATCTCGCAGTGGGGTTACGACTTTAGACCATCATATCTCAATATTGCAGAGGTTAGGGAGTATGCTCCCGATGCCCCTATATTGGCACTCACAGCTTCGGCAACAGAACTTGTGGCAAAGGATATTATGCACCATCTACGCTTTGGCAAGGAGCATATCTTGCGTTCGAGTTTCGCCCGTCCAAACCTGTCATATGTGGTGCGCGATAGTGGCGATAAGTATGAAAATCTGTTGCGCGTGATAAATAACGTGCCAGGCTCGGGTATTGTATATATGCGAACACGAGAGGGTACGGAGCAACTTGCCGAGCAGTTGCGTAAGGATGGTATAAATGCCAACTTCTACCACGCGGGTTTGCCATCGATGGAGCGCGCACTGCGTCAGGATGAGTGGCGCGAGGGCAAGACGCGCGTCATCGTTGCCACAAACGCCTTTGGTATGGGTATCGACAAGGCGGATGTAAGGTTTGTTATCCACTTTGCGATGTGTGACTCGCTGGAGGCATACTATCAGGAGGCGGGACGTGCTGGTCGTGACGGCAAGCGTAGTTATGCGGTGTTGCTCGCCTCGGACAAGGATAGCGAGAGTATAGCAAAAATCTTCAAGGCGGAGTTTCCACCGATAGCAGATATAAAGCGTGTATACGAGTTGATTTGCAACTACCTTCAGGTGGCTATAGGCGATGGTATGGGAGCATCGTTTATCTTTAATATATATGACTTCTGCCACGTTGCAAAACTATCGTCGTTGACGGTGGTTAACGCGCTTAAGATATTGGAACAGAATAGGTTGATGACGCTTGTAGATGAGCAGGATAACCCTGCTAAGTTGATGTTTACCTGCTCGCGTGACTCGCTCTATAAACTCAACGTCGGAGGTAACGATATGGATGCGATGTTGCTTGCGATTTTGCGTCTTTACAATGGTGTCTTTACCCACTTCCGTAATATCGACGAACTGCAAATTGCCACCCACGCCAAACTATCTGCGGAGCGCGTACACGAATTGCTGAAGATGCTGTGGCGTATGCACGTCATACGCTATATTCCCGCTTCGCGCTCACCGATGATATACTTCGACTCGGAGCGTCTGCCACAGAAGGATATATACATTGCCCCAGAGACCTATCGTCAGCGTTACGACTTGGCTATCGAGCGTTTTAATAATATGTTGCGCTACACCTTAAGCGAGGATGTGTGCCGTAGTAGAATTATCGAGGAGTATTTTGGCGAACGTGATGCCAAGGATTGTGGTATATGCGATATATGCCTTGCCAAGCGTAAGCAAAACAATACTAAGAATGATGCTCAAGGTATTGATAGCAAGATAATTGCTCTTCTGTCGGAGCAGGATATGGAAGTTAAGGATATCGTGGGAGCGATAGGTGGCGATAGCGCAAAGATTGCTACACGCATAGATTATTTAATTGGCGAGGGTAAAATTTCTGTTTCATTAAGCGGAAAACTAAAAATAAATAAGTAATTTTGTAGGTTGTACATAGATAATAGTAGCAAATGGCATTTCGACATACCATAGATAACGATACTGTAGCAACCCTTCCTGCAGCCCGCTTTCCGGGTCGCATTGTCGTTGTGGAGACCAACGAGCAGGCGGAGGAGGCGTGCTTGGAGTTACAACGCCACTCGATGATAGGTTTCGACACCGAGACACGCCCATCTTTTAGGGCTGGTGTTAGTTATAAGGTGGCACTCTTGCAACTATCTACGGAGGATGTGTGCTATTTGTTCCGTCTCTCGCAGATACGCCTTAGCAATAGCATTCTCAAGATTTTGGGGTCAAAGCAGATTATAAAGGTCGGAGCCGATGTCTCGGGCGATATACGTGCGTTGCACGCCTTGCGCCACTTTCAGGCAGATGGCTTTGTGGACTTGCAGGTGGAGGCATCGCGTTGGGGTATCGAGGAGAAGAGTTTACGTAAACTATCGGCTATAGTGCTTGGTCAGAGAGTGTCGAAGGCACAACGTCTCAGCAACTGGGAGGCAACGATACTCACCGACCAACAGCAGGAGTATGCCGCAACAGATGCTTGGGTATGTACCCGCATACTACGCACGTTGGAGAGTAGTGAGAGGGTTGCTGGCGAGCGCACCATAATATCTGTGGCACCGCCAAAGGAGACGAAGGATGATGGCAAACGTCACTACAAATATCGCAAACGTAGAAACAAGGAAAATAAGCAAACAAAGATATGAGTAAAGAGAGATTAAACATCGTACACCTACGCCGAGGTAAGGAGGAGTCGCTCGAAAGACGACACCCTTGGGTCTTCTCGGGAGCAATAGAGCGTATTACGGAGCATCTTGCGCCACTCAGCGAGGGCGACTTGGTGGATGTAGTGACTAAATCGGGCGATTTCATCGCGCGCGGTCATTGGCAGATAGGCTCTATCGCTGTGCGTGTGCTTACCTTCGAGAGAGAGGATATAGACCAGAACTGGTGGAACAGACGCATCAGCGAGGCCTTTGGCGTGCGTAAGGCATTGGGCTTGGTGGATAATGCCGATACCACTTGCTACCGTCTTGTACACGGCGAAGGCGACCTGCTACCAGGTTTGGTTATTGATATATACGAGCGTACGGCAGTTGTGCAGTGCCACTCTGTGGGTATGTATCACTCGCGCACCGCTATTGCAGAGGCACTACGCGAGGCGTATGGCGACAGACTTGATGCTATCTACGATAAGAGTTCGCAGACATTGCCTTTCAAGGCAGACCTTGGTGCTATAGATGGCTACCTATGGGGTCGTTGCGAGACACGCGATAGTGTGGTCTTGGAGAATGGCTTGAAGTTTAAGGTCAACTGGGAGGAGGGACAAAAGACAGGTTTCTTCATCGACCAGCGCGTTAACCGCGACCTTGTACGCCAGTACTCTAAGGGTCGTAAGGTGTTGAATACCTTCTGCTATACTGGTGGTTTCTCGGTTGCTGCCCTTGCGGGCGGTGCTAAAGAGGTTGTCTCGATAGACCTCTCGGAGCGCGCTGTAAAACTTGCTGACGAGAATGTGCGACTTAACTTTGGTGACGACGCTCCACACGAGGCCATTGCTTGCAACGCGGTGGAGTATTTGAAGGATATAGACTCCTCGTACGACCTTATAATCCTCGACCCACCAGCCTTTGCAAAGCACCATAAGGTATTGGGTAATGCGCTTCAGGGATATAAGAAGATTAATGCCCGCGCCTTGGAGAAGATACGTCCAGGAGGTATCTTGTTTACCTTCTCTTGCTCGCAGGCTGTAAGTCGTGATTTGTTCCGCACAACGATATTTACCGCTGCTGCAATCGCAAAGCGTAAGGTGCGCATCATCGGTCAGTTGACCCAGCCTGCCGACCATCCAATCAATATCTACCACCCTGAAGGCGAGTATCTTAAGGGTTTGGTGGTATATGTCGAGTAGTATGCGTGTATCACTCCTTTTAGTTGCCCTTATCCTCGCTGTAGGATGTGGTGGTCGTGGTGCTACGACTGCAGAGATTGTGGCAGAGGAGGTTGTAGATGTTGACTCACTCTTGGATGTTATGGCGGAGCGTTATGATGCTTTATGCGAGGAGCGTAAGGTGGCATATAGCGAGCGTGATCCCGAACTGCGCCAACAACTATTAGAGCGCAACGATGCCCAGTGCAGGGCTTTGGACGACTCGCTTAAATGGGCAATGTCGCTTTGCGAGAGATAGTGCGCCAAGCAATATTGTTGTTGGGTTTGTCGTTATGGAGTAGTAATCGCTAATAATAAATATTGAAATTATGAATTTTACTGGAATAATCGTAGGACTTGCAACATTTCTAATAATCGGAGTTTTCCACCCTATTGTAATCAAGGCGGAGTACTACCTCGGTACAAGGTGCTGGTGGATGTTTGTTGTAGCAGGTGTTCTTTTCTGTGCATTATCTTTGGTGGTAAGCAATTTTATCCTGTCAACAGTATTTGGAGTCATCGCCTTTTCATCATTCTGGAGCATTCTGGAGTTGGTACATCAGAAGAGACGTGTGGATAAGGGTTGGTTCCCAGAGGGCCCAGGACATAATAAGTAGACAAGAGGGTCTATACCGATGCTTGTTTATAAAGAAAAGTGGCTGTCTAACACGCATTAGACAGCCACTTCTGTTTTGGTTTAGGTCTATTAATGACAACCGCCACAGTCGCAGCCGTCGCCACACTCGTGGTCGCCACAGCCGCCACCGCAGTCGCCACAACCGCAACCACCACCCATAATCTGAGATAGATCCTCTGGAGTAGTGTCGCGTACAGCAACTACAGTAACGTCGAAGTTCAAGGTCTTACCAGCCATAGGGTGGTTGAAGTCCATCATTACAGACTCCTCCTTAACCTCCTTAACAACGCCCATCATATGCTGACCCTCAGCTGTAGACATTGGAATCTGGCTACCTACGAACAAAATCTCCTCAGCAACCTTGCCGTCCATCATAAACACACTCTTTGGAAGCTCCACGATAGCCTCTGCGATAACCTCGCCGTATCCATCCTTAGCCTCGAGAGTGAATGATACTGACTCACCTGGCTCCTTATCCATAATAGCCTCCTCGAACTTAGGAAGCAACATACCCATACCACAAATAAACTCAAGTGGCTGACCTGGCTGTGACTGGTCTGCAACCTGACCGTCAACTGTAAGCTTGTAGTCTACAGAGACCATCTTACCGTTCTCAACTTTCATATCTATACTTTTTTTAAGTTAATAAAATCTCGTTTAGCGAGCGCAAAGATAACGACTCGATTTGTAGTTGCCAAATTTATAGGGGATAAAATTTTTCGATATCATTATCAATCTTCTCTATTTTTGAGGTTGAATATAGCGTAGGGCGTGCGCGCGTTATTATATATAGGTATAATAGATATATTGGGGCTAAAACGAAAAAAAAGAGCGTGAACTGAAAAAAAAGTGGTCAGAGTGTTTCACGTTTCATAAAATAGTTATATATTTGCACTCGATTTTCCGCTAAAGCCCCGAAAAAGGCGCGGATTGTTCTTTGAAAGAGCGAGTACAAAAAAATTTTTTGAAAAAAGTTTGCAAAAAATTTGCAAGTTAAAAAAAATGTTGTACCTTTGCACTCCGAAATGGTTAACGCCGATGTAGCTCAGTTGGCCAGAGCAGCTGATTTGTAATCAGCTGGTCGGGGGTTCGAATCCCTCCATCGGCTCACCCAAGCCTTGAGAACTTTCTCAAGGCTTGTAAATATCCGGGAAGATACCAGAGTGGCCAAATGGGGCAGACTGTAAATCTGCTGGCGCACGCCTTCGGTGGTTCGAATCCATCTCTTCCCACTTTTGACGCCGTCGGAGTTTCAAAGTCTTGCTCGATATTGCGAGTGGGAGATGCTCTGAACGGTGTATTTTTGCGGAAGTAGCTCAGTTGATAGAGCAATAGCCTTCCAAGCTATGGGTCGCGAGTTTGAGCCTCGTCTTCCGCTCGAAAGAAGACAGGTGTAACACTCGAGAGGTTTAAGCGACCGGCGTAGTGTTGCGCATTGTTTAGTAAAACAAAGTAAAGAAGTAACTTTAAAAACTTAAATACTTATATTACTATGGCAAAAGAAAAATTCGATCGTTCGAAACCACACGTGAACATCGGTACTATTGGTCACGTTGACCACGGTAAGACTACTCTTACTGCTGCTATCACAACTGTTCTTGCTAAGGCTGGTCTTTCAGAGCTTCGTTCATTCGACTCTATCGATAACGCACCTGAGGAGAAGGAGCGTGGTATCACCATCAACACTGC
>JAGCKG010000123.1 GCA_017647625.1 Alistipes sp.
GCTCGCACTCGCACCACTCTCCCGAGAGTATGCGCATAGCGATAAGTTCATATATCTGTCGCCATATAGGCTTCTCTTCCGAAAACTGCATCATAACCTACCACTTTACTTGTCGTTTGCAGAGCGCAACATAACTCAATGCATAGAAGAACACAGGGAGCAGGCAGAAGAGGGTCTTGCCAACAATCTCCACAGACTCAATATGTGCTTCGATATTTAGGAACCACTCATTATCAACTATCAAATCCACAGCCGCATATACAAACAACATTACACCAACGAAAGCCCCAATATAGGTAATCACAAGACTTCTGCGCGCCATAATCGCAAGGAACAACGACGAGGATGCCAAGAGCTGCACAAAGACCCACAACGACCACTCAAAATAGACCTCATTAAAGTGAAGCGATATACTACTTCCAAGTGTTATCATAGTGCTATCATAGAGGCTGAATGGCTCTGCCACAATAAATGCCAATACTGTAGCAACCATCGAGGCTATCGGAAATATTAGAGCAAGATTTACAACCATCGCCACCCAACGCTCCTCGTTCGATACGGGGAGTGTCATCGCAAGCGTCCTTGTACTACGGTCACGCATAAGCATCACCTCACGCACTGGAAATACTACAGCTGCCACGATATAGACAAAGTGCGACATTCCAGATACAACAGTCGCATCTCTGCTAAGCACAGCAAAGAAGAGCGGCACAGCAAACATACTCAAAACATTCCACGCATAGTTCCTTGCCTGAACCGTATAGTTATAGCGCATATAGTTCGCTACACGACTTAATGAAAACTCTCTCATAGCATCTACTTTTTGAAGATTTCACACATAGCATCACGATTTGCCGTTGTGGCATTGAAGAGCAGTTCGATATTAAGTTGACTATCCTCCTCTGTCTCATTCAACGACACTGCCACATCACCAGCAATAGTACGCTCGGTATATATTACACTATCGCTCTCCTCTGCCTTACCGAACTTCAATCGTCTACAGATATCCGCTGTTGTAGCATTTAGCACCACACCCTGTCCGTCAAGGATAACGATATTATCAAGCAACGACTCTACATCTGCAACCTGATGCGTAGAGATTACCACCATACGGCTATCATCCACATAACCAGCCAACAGTCGACGGAAGATACTCTTAGATGGGATATCGAGACCATTCGTAGGCTCATCCATAAGCAACATCTTCACATTGCAAGCCAAAGCAAAGGCTATGTACGCCTTCTTACGCTGACCCATAGACATAGAGTGCAGACGCTCACGCGAATCTACATTCAGAGCCTCGCAATAGCCACGCATAGCACCCATATCGAAGCGAGGATAGAACGGTGAAGCAATCTTTGCATAACGCTCCAACGATACATTAGGCAAATCAAACTCCTCGGGTATAATCATCAACTCGCGAAACATCTGTGGCTCACGCAACATCGGGTCAACGCCGTCAACAGACACACTACCGCTGTCGGGACGCATAATACCACAGATAATCTTGAGCAATGTAGTCTTACCTATACCATTACAACCGAGCAATCCGTGGATATGCCCCTCGCCCAGCGTAAGCGAGATATTATTTAACACCTTACGACGCGAGGTGTAACCAAAATTTAGTGACTCTGCCTTAATCATAGTCGTTCATTTTATTAAAATTTAACCACCACACATAGTGTATCACTATACTAACACACTGCAAAGGTATGAAGATTTTTTAAACATCCAAATATTTCGCCCTATTTTTTCATAAAAACCCCTTTTGCAGATATATAAATAGGTAATGGCAATTTCAAAGAAAAAACAGAGCATAAAATTTGGAACTCTGAAATATTAAAAATATATTTGCAGTGTATTACTTAAATAACACACGTTTAAAATATCAAATTGAGAAAAATTTTATAACGGATGTCACATTTTGGCGACTCATACGTTATATAATAAAACAGAGAATAATTATGAGAAGATTATCAGCCCTCCTTGTAGCACTACTAATTGGCATAAGCGCCATTTCGGCACAGAAATTTGAGATTAGTGGCACTGTCATCGACACATCCGACAACCCTATACCCTACGCCACTGTAATACTAACCGAGGAGCAACAGAGCAAGCAGATAACGGGCGGCACAACAAATGCCGAGGGATATTTCGCAATATATGCCGAGGGTGGCGACTATGAGATCAACATCTCCTACATAGGCTACAACCTCCACAAAGAGAATATATCGCTATCAGACTCCATCAACCTCGGTAATATTACCCTTGAGGAGAGCAGCCAAAACATCGATCAGGTGGTCGTTACATCGCAGCTTATCCGTCGTGAGGCAGACCGCTTCGTGGTCGACATTGCCAACTCCCCTATCGCTATGGGTAAGGATGGTGAGGAGCTACTCAAGACCGCCCCTGGTGTATGGATTCAGGATGATGAAATCTCGATTAACGGCTCATCAGGTTCGAAGATATACCTCAACGACCGCGAGGTGAAGATGGAGGATGCACAACTTATCGCCTACCTGCGTTCATTGCGCGCCGAGGATATTCAGAAGATTGAGGTTATACCTCAGTCTGGTGCAGACTACGATGCCTCCTCTGCGGGCGGTATAATCAAAATCACAACCAGGCGCCGTATAGATTCAGGTTTTATGGGCTCGGCATCTATGGGTACACGCATAACCAAGGGATACAATCAACTATCGCCCTCTGCATCATTCAACTACAATCGTGGCAAACTAAATGCCTACGGTCGTGCGTGGGTGGGCAAGAGCAACCAGAAATATGGCACCAAGGAGCATACCGACTACACTTCAGGAACGGTCATAGATGCAAAGTCCGACCTGCTATCAAGCACCTACTGGGCGGGTGGCAACTTTGGTGTTGTCTATGACATCACCGACAAGCACTCTGTAGGTGGCGAGATACAGATTAACCGCTACGGCAATGGCGACACAACAGATACCTGGACCCAATATATAAATGGCGGCGAGGTATCAATTACCGATGGTGTTTATAACAACTACGCCAACAGCAAGATGACTACAGCAACGCTCAACTACATCTACAAGCTCGACAATATGGGCTCTACGCTGAAGTTGATTGGCGACTACACAAGACATAGTTCGCCTAACCATAGCGACTACTACGACCAGACCACAACACCGCTACTTGTGCGCGACTCAACATACCGAAACAACACACAAAGTAATTTCCAGCTTGCAACTGCGACACTCGCTTTGGAGAAGGTGCTGTCACCAAAATTCGTTCTCAAGGCGGGCATCAAATATACCAATAACTCCAACGCCAACAAGGCTGATTATGAGTATCTTGCCGACGCAGATAATAAGATATGGGAGCGTAACGAGAACAACAGCTACGACATTGGCTATAGCGAGAATATCGGAGCAGTATACGCCACACTATCGGCCCGTCTTGGCAGACTTAGCGTGGTTGGAGGTTTGCGTGGCGAGTATACCTCGTTCAAGGATAACTCTGGCGAGGTAAATCAGAACTATGGCGACCTGTTCCCCAATGCCAACCTATCGTATGCCATAACCAACGATGGCGCATACTCGCTTGTGGCGCAGTACTCACGCACCATATCGCGACCATCGTTCTGGGCGCTATCGCCTAACGAGACCAAGATTTCGGAGTATATGATACAGCGAGGCAACCCTAACCTCAAAGCTTCGTATAACAACTCACTATCCGTAACCGCAGTGCTTAAGTATAAGTACACCATATCTGTGGGTATGATGCTTATGGAGAACGCCATACAGCAGTCAACGATATCCGATAAGGATAACCCTGAGTTACTTATCATCCAATTTATGAACTACCCAACACTCAACAACTACTACGCATCGGTAAACCTACCAATGCAGATTACTAAGTGGTGGGCAGCAAATATCAACCTCACAGGTATGTATATGGGTCAGCGCATCAGACCTGAGGAAGCCATACGTCGTAACCTTATGACTACAGCAAATGCTCAGATGTCCTTCACATTACCACACAACTACTTCGTGGAGGTTGACGGTATGTATATGCACGGCGCGGTGGCAGGTAACACCAAACTCAACGATATGGGTAATATAAACCTAACGCTCAAGAAGCGACTCTTGGAGAATAAACTCACCCTAAGCCTTGGCGTGCAGAACATCGTCTCAACAAAGCAGGAGATAACCATCAAGGAGGCCGACTTCAAGCGCAAGATGTATATAAATCAACCTTGGCAGCGCCCTGCTATAAGATTTCAGATATCCTACAACTTCAACTCCGGCAAGAACTTCCGCGCCAAGAGCGTAGAGAGTGGCTCTGCCGAAGATATAGGACGCATCGGCTCTGGTGGCAACTCTGGACAATAACGAACTATAACAACCCATACCATGAAAAAGATCACACTATTTTTTTGCGTTTTAGCGCTATCATCGTGCGTAAACATCGGCACAACCATCAAACTCGCCAAAGGTCCTATCGAGGAGCGCACGATAATCATCCCCGAGAGTGCTACAGCACTTGTAACATCTCACGGTGCAGATGTTACGGTAGACTACTCGCTTGCGCCAAATGAGGTGTGTGTTAAGACACATAGCGACATCTTCGACATCCTAAATATCGAGGTCGAGGAGTCAACCCTATCTATTGGCATTGAACAAAACTCGCTATGTGCCAAGACCTTCGAAGTGCGCATTCCTGCCCTCGCGTACAACGATATTGCGGTATTAGGAGGTAGCGACTTTACTTGGAGCAATGGCGTAGCCGAAAGCCTCACAATAACAGCATCAGGAGGCGCAGATGTGGAACTTAACGGAGGAGTATTCATAAATATGAACCTTTCAGTGTCGGGAGGTGCAGATGCCAGCCTAAACAATATTAAGGCAGAAAATGTAGATATAACAGCCTCAGGCGGTGCCGATGTGGAGGCAACGGGGCAGTGCTCCATTCTCAATGTCACAGTATCCGGAGGTGCAGATGCTGACCTTGACGAGTTGCATGCCGAGCAGGCAAATGTAAGCGCATCGGGAGGCTCTGACTCAACGGTATATGCATCAAAAACACTCAACATAGATGCCACAGGTGGGGCAGATGTATCGTACTATGGTTCGCCAATATCGACCCACATAAATATTTCTGGAGGAGCAGATGTAGAGTGCGAAGAGATAAATAACTAATTAAACCGTTGGTTTTTTAGTAGGGAGGTTAAGGGAGTTCGAGATATCAACTTCCTAACCTCCCTAATCTTTTTAACCTTCCAAACCTCCCACAAACTCCTCAAAAACACGCCGTCACCAAAAATTACTAATTACGAATTACCATTTACAATTTTTTTTACTACCTTTGTATAATATTGCGTACAAAGTAAGTATGAGACGATCACTCTTTCAATATATCCTCTGCGGGTTGCCTGCGGAGATGGCGCAGACGGTGCGTATGACTCTGCTTGGCGCGGTGGGCAAGATACCCTTTGGTAAGTGGTTGCTCAAGCGTTGCTATGCACCCAAGGAGGAGGGCTTAGGACGCGAGGTATTTGGCATTCACTTTCGCAACCCTATAGGCATAGGCTCGGGTTTCGATGCCAACGGTGACAGATTGGGCGAACTGTCAGCACTCGGTTTTGGTTTTGTGGAGATAGGCTCGGTAGTGCCACGCCCACAGCCCGGAACACCACGCCCACGCTTAAGACGACTACGCAAAGAGCACTCCTATGTGGACAACTCTGGCTACCCAAGTCGCGGTATGGAGTATGTGCTACACAACGTGCGTAAGCGCACACCTCACACTGCAAACCTTGTCATAGGTTGCAACATCGGCAAACTTACAGCCTCACACGTAGATAACAGTCCGAAGGAGTACCTGCGCGTATTCCGCAATATGTATCAATATGTCGATTTCTTCGTTATCAACATCGCTTGCAACACAGCAGCGAAGCGTTTTGTGCCACGCACACGCGAGGAGATACAATCACTTATAGAGCCACTGTTTGAGTTCCGTCGCGGACAGCTCGACTACCGCCCTATATTGCTAAAAATATCGCCCGACCTCACCAAAGAGGAGTTGGACACCGTTATCGACATCCTTATCGAGACCCCTCTCGACGGCATCGAGGCTGTAGCGGGGTCGCTCGACCTAATGCCCGAATTTAAGGGTGCTGCAACGGGAGCGTTGCTCACCAAGCGCGCTATAGAGATTGTTCGATATATTGCCGAGCGTACCGAACACAACTACCCTATCATCGGCTCTGGCGGTGCTATGACACCAGACGACATTGCATCGATGATGGAGGCAGGAGCATCGCTTGTAGCACTGAACTCTGGTATTAGAGAGAATGGCTTCAAACTTTTAAGAAAGGGTGCGGAGCGCGTAAAAAAATAGAGAGAGTATGAATGCAACGATAGTAACCATCGGTGATGAGATACTTATAGGTCAGATTGTAGACACCAATAGCGTCTCTATCGCCAAGCATCTAAACAACATAGGCATCACCATTGCCCAAAAGTTATCAATAGGCGATAGCAAGGAGGTTATCGTAAAGGGTCTTAACGAGGCGATGACAAATACAGATATCGTCATCGTCACTGGAGGTCTTGGTCCTACAAAGGATGACATCACAAAGCACACGCTTGCCGAGATATTCGGCTCTGCATTGGAGTATAACGACACCGAGGGCGAGCATATACGCCAACTATTGGAGCGTCGTGGCATACCATTTACCGAACTTAATCGCGGTCAGGCAATGCTACCGAAGTGTTGCACCGTACTACATAACGCTCACGGCACAGCACCGGGAATGTGGTTTGACACCCCAAGGGGTGGTGCTTTAGTATCACTCCCTGGCGTACCTTTCGAGATGGAGCATCTTATGGAAGACGAGGTTGTACCACGCCTTAAGGAGCATTACACTCTACAAAGCATCGTACACTCTACGCTCATCACACGCGGTATACCCGAGTCGTTACTTGCCGAGCGCATCGAGAAGTGGGAGGATGCCCTGCCCGACTATCTCCACCTTGCCTATCTACCAGCACCCAATGTGGTGCGTCTGCGCCTCTCGGCATACGATGTCGAGAAAGAGGTTGCCGAGCGCGAGATAGCAAACCAATTTGAGACACTTAAAGAGATTATTGGCGACAATATCGTAGGCTTTGAGGGTGCTACCGTAGAGCAACTTATACATCGCATCCTTATCGAGCAAGGCAAAACCCTCGCCATAGCCGAGAGTTGTACGGGAGGCGTTATAGCCTCGAAGTTTACTGCTATGGCGGGAGCATCAGAGTACCTTTTGGGTGGTGTTGTAGCCTACTCCAACGATGTAAAATGCAATACATTGGGTGTTAACCGCGACGACATCGAGTGCTTTGGTGCTGTAAGCGAGGTTGTAGCCCTTGAAATGGCAGAGGGCGTGCGACGTATTACGGGAGCCGATTACGCTATTGCCACCACTGGCATCGCTGGACCATCAGGAGGTTCCAAGCATAAGTCCGTAGGTACGGTATGGATGGCAGTGGCTACACCCGAGGGCAGTCGCGCCACAATGCGCAACTCTGGCACCGACCGCTCGCAGATTATAAGTCGCGCCTCGGCATACGCCATAGAGATGCTATACGAGGAGTTAACCAACACAACAAAGAAATAACTAACCTACTAAAGATATGATACGTTCTATTCTTGACACCGATTTGTACAAGTTCACCACTTCGTACGCCTACTTCAAACTCTACCCAGAGGCTATCGGCACATTCACATTCAACGACCGCGCAAAGACGGTGTTCGACGAGGACTTTTTGGATGACCTGAAGGCTGAGTTGAAGGCTTTGGAGCGCATCTCCCTATCGGAGGATGAGTTCCAGTATATGAACAAGAACTGCAAGTATATTCCACAGAACTACTTCGAGTGGCTCACAGGCTTTAGATTCGACGCCTCGAAAATTAACGTATGGCTCGACGAGGAGCATCATCTACAAATCAACGTCACCGACTATATGTATAAGGTGACCCTCTACGAGATTCCTATTCTTGCCACCGTATCGGAACTCTTCCATCTACGCAATAGTTACGATGCCGAGGCTATGATTACACGTCTTGAGGGTAAGGAGCAGATTGCACGCGAGAACAACATCATCTTCTCTGACTTCGGCACACGTCGTCGCTTCTCGTACGACGTACAGCGTATGGTTGTCAAGCACCTCAAGAACAACCCTTGTGGCTGTGTAGGTACGTCCAACTGCCACTTGGCTATGGAACTCGATATGAAGATGATAGGCACATACCCACACGAGCTACCAATGTTTATCGCTGCGGTGAATGGTGGTCCCCGTAACGCCAACTACCTAACTATGGAGGACTGGGTTAAGGTATACGACGGTTACCTCGGCACAGCCCTAACAGATAGTTTCGGCTCGGAGGTATTCTTCAACAACTTCTCTAAGAAGCACGCCTGCCTCTTCGACGGTGTACGCCACGACTCGGGCGACCCTATCGCCTTTATAGATATGGCTATCGCACGATATAAGGAACTCGGTATCGACCCTATGACCAAGTCTATCGTCTTCAGCGACTCGCTCAACTTCGAGAAGTGCGTGGAGATTAAGAAGGCCTGCGAGGGCAGAATTAGATGTATGTTCGGTATCGGTACCAACCTAACCTGCGACACTGGTCACGCATCGTGCAACATCGTTATGAAACTATCATCTTGCCAGATTAACTCGCGCAAGCCAAAGGAGTTGTGCGTGAAACTATCAGACGTAGAGGGCAAGGAGATGGGCGACCCACAGGAGGTGGCAGTATACCGCTACTTGCTTCGCAATCAAGGCAATAAAAACTAACTAACAACCTAACACCCAAACGATTATGACTAACGAAATTGACTACATTGCACCCGAGTTGTACTTGGTGGCAGTAGAGGTAGAGAGGGGTTACCAAAACTCTCTCGAAGACCCATTTGAGAAGGATGAAATAATATGGTAGTTATGAAGAGATTACTTTTCTTTACACTGCTTGTGACGATATTCACAGCGTGTATGCAGGATAGCATCGATGAGGTAAGTAGAGACTCTTCACGACCAGAATACATCTATGCAACCTTTGAGGATGATACTCGCGTTGAATTAAACGAGAATAAGAAGACCGTATGGACCGAGGGCGACAAGATTGTGCTATATGCCAACGGCAAGCACGAAGCTTGGAGTTTTACGGGTAAGACTGGCGACCGTGGCGGTAGTTTTGTATACTTGGGATACTACTCAGGCGTGCCTGAATTCGATTTCGGCGACAAGTGCTTTGCCTTCTACTCTTGCGACAACTATGGTGGTTTTGCCTACTTCAACACTGGCGAGCCTGCCATTTTCCACTACGTAAGACCAGAACAGCAATACAAACCTAACACCTACGATCCTCAAAGTAACGCGATGATTGGCGTAAGCGACGACGGCAAGAACTTCACCTTCCGAAACCTTATGGGTCATCTACGTCTTAGCCTCACGGGAGATAAGCGCGTAGAAAAGATTATCCTCCGCGGTAACCAGAACGAGGTTATCAACGGTATGCGCTACGTTAAGTACGACGATACGGAGGTATATAACTGGTATAGCGACTACACCGCTCAAACAACCCTTGTCTGCAACGGTGTACAACTTACCGACATCCCTACGGAGTTCTACTTCACCCTCGCGCCAACATACTTTAGTAGTGGTATCAGCGTGGAGGTACACTTCACCGATGGCACATTCTACCCTATCCGCACAACCAAGGTAGTCAGCATCGAGCGTAACACCATCCAGCCTATGGCAACAGTAGATACTGGCGATGACATCGAGTGGCAGACTATCACTATCAAACATCGCGGTAGCATAGCATCTACACCTGTACTCTATGGTGATAGCAACATTGTATCCTACACCTACTGGGGCGATGGTTTTATGACCGACACCAACATAGATGGTTCGTATGTCTATTCCGATGGTCTCGATGAGCACGAAATTATGGTCAAGAGTCAAAATGCAACATACCTATATCTCGGCAGTTGCGCAGGCATCAGCGAGATTGACCTAAGCAACTTCTAAATCGATACATCTATGAGAAAGATATTTTTACTTTTAGCACTGCTTAGCACCACACTAACCCTTAGTGCTGGACCTATTGGCGAAGCACGCGCACGACAGATTGCCGAGGCATTCTTCGCACAGCATACAACACGCTCTGCGGAAGGCATAACACTTGGTTGGGCTGGCAACGCCATCACCGACCCTACAAGCACAGGCGCGGAACTCGATACAGCCCTTATGTACATATATAATCGTGGCGAAAGCAATGGCTACATCGTGGTTGCGGGCGATAGCAACGTAAATCCTATTGTCGCATACTCGTTGAATAGCTCTATCGACACCAACAATCTACCATATGCTACACGCGATATCCTCGATGCGTGGTGTAAGCAGATTAACGCGGCACGCAAGGAGCAGATACCCGTCAGCACAACACATAGCACAACACGCAGTGGTAGCGAACTACTCTATAATACCGCTCTATGGAATCAAGGAGAGCCATACAACCGCGAAGCACCAGTATGGGAGGGCTATCGTTCAGTAACGGGTTGTGTAGCAACAGCAATGTCTATCATCTGCTACCATAACCGCTGGCCAGAGCGCGGTATCGGCACAACCCCTGAGTATGGTTACTATGACCGCAATAATGTGGAGCGTATCATAGAGGCGAACACTCTCGGCAGAACATACAACTATGACAATATGCTCCTCGACTACAACAATGGCTACACTAATGAGCAAGGCGACGCTGTAGCCGCCCTTATGAAGGATATGGGTACATCAGTGAAGATGATGTACCACTACACCGAGTCTGGCGCATACGATATTAATGTTATTCACGCTCTCACCACATATTTTGGCTACTCGAAGAGCGCGCGAATGACACGTCGCGATAGTTACCCTATCGATGAGTGGAACGATATTATGAGAGATAACCTCCGCGAGTATGGTCCTATGTACTACTCTGGTGGTGGCGATGTCGGAGCCCACGCCTTCGTTGTAGACGGCTATAGCTACGACGATTACTTCCATTTCAACTTCGGCTGGGGTGGACAGAGCAATGGATGGTTTCTAATTCCACATATCGACTTCTACCTTGGACAGGTTACTATCCTCGGCCTCACACCAGATAGAACTAATAACTCGACATATAGCGATATGCTCTATCTTGTATCTCTAACCGATATGAATGGTCAAGTACTCTACCGAGGCTTGCAGTCCGATGCTACGAAATACGAGTCAGGCAATCGTTATAACTTCACTATTGGTGGTATCTATAACTATAGTGCTCGCGCATTTAATGGCGATGTTGCTGTAGTACACTGCAACCATAATGACGAGTGGAAGAGCGTACTCGACTCGTTCCCACTTTCGGATCTATACATTGGAAATTTTGTGTATGGAGATGCTATATATACCCTCACCGAGAACATCGAGTGTGGCGACTGTATCCGTATCTTCTATAAGAGTTACGACAGCGAAGAGTGGGTGCTTGCCCGTCGCTTCTCGGAGAACGATATCGACAAGATACTCCTATCTGCCTCAGCCGAGGAGGTAGCAGAAACCCTTACCTTCCACTACGATAAGAATCAGGGTGCAATATTCTTAGAGTCTCCAAATGCATTGCAGACAACACTGTACAACCCATCTGGTCAGAGCGAAAGCAAGGATATGGCAGGACACACATATATATATTATTGGATCACCGAACAGGGAGAATATACCCTTGAGGTATGCTCAAGTGGCGAGCCATACACTCTTAAGTTGAAGATATAGAGCTAAGTAGCCTATTTTCGTAATAAATTGCGCACAGAGGTATTGCAGATTGAGAAAATTTGTGTATCTTTGTGCGCTTTTGTGCCACGTTGGCACTAAAGATAAAAATTAAGTACAATGAAAGTTTGTGAAATCACTGGCAAGGTAGCGATGGTGGGTAACAATGTTTCTCACTCGCACATCCGCAGCAAGCGTAAGTTCTCTCCAAACTTGAGAACAAAGCGTTTCTGGTCGGAGGAGGAGGGTCGCTGGATCACATTGAAGGTTTCAGCAGCCGGAATCAAGACAATTAACAAGAAGGGTCTTACTGCAGCACTTCGTGACGCAAAGGCCGCTAAGAAGGTTTACTAAAAACAGCTAACAGAAAATGGCAAAGAAAGGTAACAGAGTGCAGGTGATCCTTGAGTGCACCGAGCAGAAGGAGAGCGGCGTTGCAGGTATGTCACGCTACGTCACCACTAAGAACAAGAAGAATACTCCCGACCGTTTGGAGCGTAAGAAGTACAATCCTTACTTGAAGCGAGTAACTTTACACCGTGAGATTAAGTAATTTTAACAAGTAGGTAAAGTATGGCAAAGAAAGTAGTTGCAACCCTTAAGACGGGTAATGCAAAGAAGTACACAAAGTGCATCAAGATGGTTAAGTCAGAGAAGACTGGTGCTTACGTTTTCCAGACACAGAACATCTTGGAGGATGAGGATATCAAGGCATTCTTCGCACAGAAATAATTTGGATTAGTTCATCAGGACTAATACTAAAGGCGACCTTCGGGTCGCCTTTAGTGTTTTATACATCGGGAAATAAAGAAGCAAAAGAGGAAATACTATAACTATATTATTCAGCAATACCGCTTTATCGTTAGAAGGTTGCAGATACAACACTCATCAAAAATCCCGACGATGAACTGTACTTTGGCGTACTACTCATTGTCGAGACTTTTTGTTAGCGTAAGTAGATGTCTACCTTATCACGATAAAGCCTATTGGGTTACCATTATAAGTTTCGATGTATCATATCCTCTCTCTTGCGCTGTGGTGAGTATCTCGTTTAGCACAACATCGGGGAGTTTTTGGGTACGTGAGAGTATCCAGAGATATTTGGGTGATTTACTACCTATCAAAGCCCACTCATAGTTGTTATCGATAGCAAGGATGTTGTAATCGGAGTAGAAGAATAGAAAGAAGGATACACGAAGTTGACCGGGGTGGTCGCCGAGTTTTGCCTTACCATCAGCAATACGGAACTTACCATTACGGCTATCCACACCGCTGTTCTCCACTAATATTTTACCATCGGGCATCAATGTATACTGCGCCTTGCAGTACTCCATATTGCGCTCGAAACTATGGTCGTAGCGCGCTATTTCATACCAGCGTCCCATATAACGCTCCACGTCTAATGATGCGACGGTAGCACGATTGATGTTATTCTGTGCATTACAAGATATTGCCGTCATAACAATTGCAAGAGTTAAAATTATTCGTTTCATACAACTCTCATAAGCATATACCGTGCCAAACAAACTGAAAACTGAAAAGTGAAAACTGAAAAGTAAGGTGCGCTTCGCGCGAGATTATAAAGGGGCAGAAGGGGCATAAATAATTAGTAATTAGTAGAGAGTAATTAGTAATAGTTAAAAGTCTGCGACTTTTTGCGCAGAAGATGGGGATGCTGTGGAGTATGGGTAGAGTGGGTATTATGGGGAAGCGCGAGCATCATTAAACTACAATGCAATGCAATGCAAAGCGCAGAATAGCGACA
>JAGCKG010000124.1 GCA_017647625.1 Alistipes sp.
ATTTCGGTCGCTTTTGTGTTTATTTCGGCATCTTTCTCATCTTTCCTCGGTTGCTATGCCCGCATAGCGCCCTCGAAAGAGATAAGAAATCTGTTCGAAATATCCAACAAAATCAACTCGACCTAATTTATAGAACCTCCCTCTATAATCTGCTCTTTTTGTGGTTGTGTAACATTGTTATAAATGCGATAGATGTAATCTAATAAAAGAGTGAATATGGAAAGGTGAGGAATATATTGTATTGTGTGATGTTGGCGTGGTTGACAATTGGTGTTTTGTTGGGCGCGGTGTTTTATTGCGAATTAAGATATTTTGACTATATTTGTGCAACGGAGAATCTTCTAAAGAAGATTTCCGATTTTTAGACGATGCAAAATAGCATACCGAAAGATTATGAAGGGAATAGTTTTAGCGGGCGGTAGTGGAACACGACTCTACCCAATAACCAAGGGCGTAAGCAAGCAGTTGCTCCCGATATATGATAAGCCGATGGTCTACTATCCGATATCGGTGCTTATGTTGGCGGGAATCAGAGAGATACTCATCATCTCTACACCCTACGATATCGACGGCTTCAGACGTTTATTGGGCGATGGCTCGGACTATGGCGTTCGCTTCGAGTATGCTGTGCAACCTAAACCCGAGGGCTTGGCGCAGGCATTTACCATTGGCGCAGAGTTCATTGGCGAGGATAGTGTCTGCTTGGTCTTGGGTGATAATATCTTTCACGGTGCAGGCTTCAGCCCTATGCTTCGTGAGGCACGACGTGTGGCAGATGAGGAGCGTCGTGCAACAATCTTTGGCTACTGGGTAAACAACCCTCAACGATATGGTGTCGCAGAGTTTGACGATGCGGGTCACTGTATCTCTATTGAGGAGAAACCTCAAAATCCGAAGTCTAACTATGCTGTTGTGGGACTCTACTTCTATCCAAACAAAGTTAAGCAAATAGCGCAAACCATTAAGCCATCGGCGCGTGGCGAGTATGAGATAACATCTGTAAATCAGGCGTTTTTGGAGACTGATGAACTTTGTGTTCAGACTCTTGGTCGCGGTTTTGCGTGGCTCGATACTGGTACGCACGACTCGCTCTCGGAGGCATCGACATATATCGAGGTCTTGGAGAAGCGTCAAGGTCTGAAGGTGGGTTGCTTGGAGGAGATAGCCTACACGCAGGGCTGGATAGATGAGGTTAAGTTGAGAGAACTTGCCGAGCCTATGAGGAGCAACCAGTATGGCGAGTACCTCTTGAGTCTGATAGGTAAAAAGGGTCAAACATATTAGCGTGGTATGCGAGTTATAAAGACCGATATAGAGGGTGTTGTAATCATCGAGCCAGAGGTGTTTGGCGATAGTCGTGGCTACTTTATGGAGAGTTTCTCGCAGAGGGCGTTCGACAGCGCAGTTGCGCCAGCGTGCTTTGTGCAGGACAACAGAAGTTATTCGCGCTATGGCGTGGTGCGTGGTCTGCACTACCAAAAGGAGCCATATGCGCAGAGTAAGTTGGTTAGTTGCGTTGTGGGCAAGGTCTTGGATGTGGCGGTGGATATCCGCGAGGGTTCTGCTACATATGGCAAGTATGTGGCGGTGGAGTTGTCGGCAGAAAATCATCGCCAACTATTTATTCCAAAGGGCTTTGCACACGGCTTTGCGGTGCTTAGCGAGGAGGCTCTGTTTGAGTACAAATGCGATGAGTTCTACCACCCCGAGGCAGAGTGTGGTATCGCGTGGGATGACCCGAATATTGGTATCGACTGGAGATTGCCCAAGGAGGATGTTATCCTCTCGAAGAAGGATGCAACATATAAAAAACTATAGCGAGCAATGAGAGTCTTGGTTACAGGAGCAAAAGGTCAGTTGGGTAGTGAACTACGGGTCATCGCCTCGGCAGACTATCTCTTTACCGATATCGAGGAGTTGGATATATGCTCCGAGGAGGCTGTAGCGGAGTTCGTTGAGCGCAACAAGATAGATATGATTGTAAACTGCGCTGCCTACACCAACGTAGATCGTGCGGAGGAGGAGTGCGATGTTGCTGAGAGGGTCAATAGTAGTGCTGTGGCGACATTGGCGAGGGTGGCAAAGCGTAATAATGCGCGACTGATACATATATCCACCGACTATGTCTTTGGTGGAGAGATGTTTAACGCTCCGATAGAGGAGTATGTTACTACTGCGCCATTGGGTGTATATGGTAGAACAAAACTCTTGGGCGAAAGGGCCATCAAGGAGTCGGGATGCGACTACGTTATCATCCGCACGTCGTGGCTCTATTCGACCTACGGAAAGAACTTTGTAAAGACTATTATGCGCCTTGCCTCGGAGCGCGATGAGTTGCGTGTTGTGAACGACCAGATAGGCTCGCCTACATATGCCAAAGATTTGGCGATGGTGATAGTGCAGATATGTGAACGTAGGGCGTTTGAATGTGGCGTCTACCACTACGCCAATAGGGGCGAGATATCGTGGTACGATTTTGCGCGGGCGATAGTCGAGATGTGCGGTGCAGAGTGTAGGGTGGTGCCTTGTACAACCAAGGAGTATGGTGCAAAGGCTCTGCGTCCTGCCTATTCGGTGCTTTGTACCGAGAAGATTCGCAGTAGTTTAGGATGCGAGATTCCCGATTGGCGTGTCTCGCTTGAGAGGTGTATGAAAATGATGCTATAATATGGCAAAACGAAGTATAATAATCACTGGTGGCGCGGGCTTTATCGGAAGCCACGTTGTGCGTCTCTTTGTGAATAAGTACCCAGAGTACAATATCATTAACGTCGATAAACTTACCTATGCGGGCAACCTTGCCAACCTTGCGGATGTGGCGGATAAGCCTAATTATAGGTTTGTCAAAATGGATATCTGTGACTTTGAGGGTGTGCTACGTCTAATGCAAGAGGAGAGGGTGGATGGTGTTATCCATCTCGCTGCCGAGAGCCACGTAGACCGCTCCATAGCCGAGCCATTCACCTTCGCGCAGACAAATGTTATGGGTACGCTGTCGTTACTTCAGGCGGCGAAGGTCTGTTGGGAGAGTTGCGCGGAGGGCTACTCGGGTAAGCGTTTCTACCATATCTCCACCGATGAGGTATATGGTGCGTTGGAGTTTGATAATACGCTTTTTACCGAGCAGACAAGTTATAACCCACATAGCCCATACTCGGCAAGTAAGGCATCGTCGGACCACTTTGTGCGTGCATATCACGACACCTACGGTATGCCAACGATAGTCACAAACTGCTCGAATAACTATGGTCCTAACCAGTTTCCAGAGAAACTAATTCCACTCTTTATAAGCAATATACGTCAGCAGAAGTCGCTACCGGTATATGGCAAGGGCGAGAATGTAAGAGATTGGCTCTATGTGGAGGATCACGCGAGGGCTATAGATACGATATTTCACAATGGTAGAGTGGCGCAAACCTATAATATAGGAGGCTCGAATGAGTGGCGCAATATCGACCTTATAAAGGTTATTATCAAGGTTGTAGATAGACATTTGGGTAATGCAGAGGGTCACTCATTGGGGTTGATAGAGTATGTCACCGACCGTCTTGGTCACGATGCACGCTATGCTATAGATTCCTCGAAACTACGCAACGAACTTGGCTGGGAGCCATCGGTGCAGTTTGAAGAGGGCTTAGACCGTACGGTGCGTTGGTATCTTGAGAATGGTGCGTGGCTTGAGGATATCATTTCTGGTAACTATCAACGCCGTAACAACGAATATTTGGAAGAAAACAAAAGATAGATTTATGCAAGCAATTATTTTGGCTGCTGGAATGGGGCGCAGGTTGGGAGAATTGACCAACGACAACACGAAGTGTATGCTCCAAGTGAATGGCGTTCGCCTGATACACAGAATATTAGATGCTATATACGAGGCTGGCATACAACGTGTGGTCCTTGTGGTGGGCTATAAGGCAGAGAACGTAAAGAGCCTTATCGGCAATGAGTATCGCGGTATGGAGATTATCTATGTCGAGAATAGTGTGTATGACAAGACCAACAATATCTACTCGTTGTTCCTCGCAAGAGAGTTCCTTACAGCAGATGATACGCTATTGTTGGAGTCGGATCTAATCTTCGAGAGTCGCATCCTTCGAAAGATTATCGATCACCCATACCCAAATCTTGCCCTTGTGGATAAGTATGAGAGTTGGATGGATGGTACGGTAGTGACTCTCGACAGCGATAATAGCGTTGTGGAGTTCCTCACCAAGGATAAGTTCAAGTATTCGGACATAGGTACTTACTATAAGACGGTTAACATATACAAGTTTAGCAAAGATTTCTCGGAAACGCACTATGTGCCATTCCTTGAGGCCTATTGTCACGCCTTGGGTAATAACGAGTACTATGAGCAGGTGCTAAAGGTTATCACGTTGCTCGACGACTCGCCATTGAAGGCGTTGCCATTGAGTGGCGAGAAGTGGTACGAGATTGATGATATTCAGGATCTTGACATTGCCTCAAGTATGTTTGCGCCGACAGATGAGGAGCGATATAATGCCATTGCATCGCGCTATGGTGGTTACTGGCGTTACCCCAATATGCTCGATTTCTGCTACTTGGTAAACCCATATTTCCCGCCACAGCAGATGGTCGATGAGTTAAAGGCAAGTTTCGATATCCTGCTCAGGGAGTACCCATCGGGTATGCGCGTAAATAGCCTCTTGGCGGGTAAGTATTTCGGTGTTAAGCAGGAGTATATTGTTGTGGGTAACGGTGCTGCGGAACTTATCAAGGCCTTTGTGGAGCGACATACCTCAAGCATAGGTGTTATATATCCAACCTTTGAGGAGTATCCAAATAGAAGCGATAAGGAGCGTATTGTGTCATACTTGCCAACAAATGCAAGTATGCAGTATGATGCGGATGATATTGTCAACTATTTTGGCGACAAGCAGATAGGTACACTTCTACTGATAAACCCTGATAATCCATCGGGTAACTATATCCCGTATGCCGACCTATTGCGCCTTATAGAGTGGACAAAACAGCGTGGCATAGACTTTATTGTAGACGAGTCGTTTGTCGACTTTGTCGATACCGAGGGCGAGTTCTCGTTGTTGCACAACGATGTGTTGGAGGCAAACAAGCACCTCTATGTGGTTAAGAGTATCTCGAAGTCGTATGGTGTGCCAGGTCTACGCCTTGGTGTGTTGGCAAGTGGCGATACCGAGACCATCGCGCGCCTAAAGAAGGAGGTGGCTATCTGGAATATCAACTCCTTTGGCGAGTTCTATATGCAGATTTACGAGAAGTATCATAACCGCTATCTTCGTGCTTGTCAGTTGTTTAGAGAGGAGCGTAAACTCTTCTTCGAAGAACTTCAGCAGATACCATACCTTCGCGTTATACCATCGCAGGCAAACTACTTCCTATGCGAACTTATGACCGATAAGTTTAGTTCCAAGGAGTTGGCTGTGCGTCTGCTTGCCGACCACGATATCCTCATCAAGGATTGTTCAGGCAAGTCGGCATTTAGTCGAGGTAGTTACATCCGTCTTGCTGTGCGCGATAGAAATGATAATCATAAACTTACAGAGGCTTTAAAGCAGTATATCTAAGATGAAAAATATCACAAATAGCGAGATTGTTGCGCTAAACATCTCGGCAACAGAGTGCGTGGAGTGGGTGCGCGAGGCCTTTATTATGAAGAGCGAGTGCCAGTTGCCAGCAAAGATTTCGGTGCATCCTACGGGAAATGACTTTTTTACTACTATGCCCTGCCTGCTACCAAAGGAGTATGGTCGCTTTGGTGCCAAGGTGGTGTCGCGTATCGTAGGTCGTGTGCCAGCCCTCAAGAGCGATATGATGCTCTTCGACTCGAATAATGGCGAGTTGTTGGCATTGGTCGACTGCGACTGGATAACAGCAATGCGTACGGGTGCTGTAGCGGCCCTTGCAATTAAGACTTTCCGCAACTCTACGGCTAAAGAGTACGCTTTTATCGGTCTTGGCAGTACGGCTCGTGCAACGCTAACCTCTCTTTTGGAGAGTTGCAAGGATGAACAACTAAACATTCGTTTGTTTAGATATAAGGATCAGGCAGAGAAGATTGTTGAGGAGTACAAGCACTATGCCAATGCTACCTTCACGATTGTGGACAACACTTCGGACTTGGTACGAGGTGCCGATGTTGTGGTGTCGTGCATAACCGATGCAAGTGGTCTCTTGGTTGAGGATGAGAGCCTCTTTAAGCCTGGTGTCTTGGTTGTGCCAGTGCATACGCGCGGTTTTCAGAACTGCGATACAACCTTTGATAAGGTGTATGCTGATGATACTGACCACGTTAAGGGCTTTAAGTATTTCTCACAGTTTAAGGCGTTCCATCAGATAGAAGAGGTGCTAAAGGGTGAGGTCGCAGGTCGCGAGAACGACTCGGAGCGCATCCTATCATACAATATCGGTCTTGGTCTGCACGATGTGTTGTATGCTTCGCGCATCTACGATATGCTGAAGTAGTCTGTGACTATGTTGCGTAGGGCGAGGTTGTTGACTATCTTTATGATGCTGATGATGCTATGTGGCGGGGTATCAGCGCAGGAGATAGACTACGACTATCGTGCCTACAAGTTCTATAAGGATGAGGAGCCACTGCTCGTCTCGTTGGAGGATACTGTGCGAATGGAACTCCCGCGGGCGGGTTATGTGGCAAATATTGCTCAACGCTCGGAGTATGCTCTGCGTGCGCTGAACTACCGCAATATGGGCGAGTGGGGTGGCGATGGTTATGCTCTTGGCAATCAGACTATAGATTACACTACCGCCCGTATGCTCTCGCAGTTGAGATTGTATAGCGAGGTGGATAGAGGTTGTGGGGATGGTTGTCTATGTCCTGCCATATACTCGTCGAAGGTGTTTGATGCTAACGAAAGACTCTATCGTGGTCACTCGTTGAGGGCGGAACTTTCGGGTAAGGGCTACTTAGGTGGTCTATCCTACTACCTTGGTTACAAGCCTGAATATCAGGGTGTTCTGCTAAGGGATGACTGGTCATATCGTTTGGCTACACGAGTTGCGGGTGGCGATGATCTCTATGTTGATGGTGTCTATGCAAGCATTGTGGACCTATCCTGCGGTGCTTCGTGGAGGGGTAGACGTAATAAACTGAATATATTTGCGATGCTTCCGTTTTCGGAGCGTGGTTTGCGTCGAGCCTCGGTGGATGAGTGTTACTCGCTGCTCGGTAATAGGCTCTACAACCCGCTGTGGGGTATCGACAATGGCAAAGTGCGTAACTCGCGTGTGGCAAATGTGGTGCGACCAGAGGTCTTGGTGTCGTGGGACTATAGAGTTACTGTCTCCACTACGATGCACCTTACGGCAGACCTATACTACGCCTTCGAGGGAGTATCGTCGCTCGGATGGTTTGATGCTCCAACGCCTCTACCAGATAACTATCACTATCTACCATCATACTACGACTATCCCACTGATGCTAAATATGTTACCGATGCGTGGTTAAGGAATGATTTGCGCTATACGCAGATCGACTGGGCGGGTATGCGCCTGAGTAATGCCATACAACCTGATGGTCACGCGCGCTATGTTGTCGAGTCACGCAGGGAGAATGTCGCAAATGGCGATGTGGTGCTTGCCTTCGACACGAAATTGCGTGGTGTAGATGCAGACTATGGTTTGCGTATAGGTGGCGTTAACTATCATAGGTATAAGGTGTTGGATGACCTGTTAGGTGCGACGCATATCTTGAATTTGGACTACTTTTTAGTGGATGATGCTACGCAATATAACGGTACGAAGAACAATCTGCAAAGCGATAATTTGGTTGTACGCGAGGGCGATGTCTTTGGATATAACTACTCGCTACGGCGATTTAGTGCAGAGGTCTTTGGTCGTGTAGACTGGGAATATGGCGATATGCGCTTTACGGTGAGTGGTAATATAGGCTCGGAGCGCATTAGTCGTAGGGGTCATTTCGAGAAGGAGATGTTTAGAGGCGCGGGATCGTATGGCAGGTCGCAGAGTGTGGTGCTTAACCCCTATAACTTTACCGTTGCGTGGAGTTATGTTGCCGATAATCAAACCTTTGGTGCATATGTTAGAGTTGCGGGCGAGTCGCACGATATCGATAATCTCTTCTTTAACCCCGAGTATAATAACCGCATTGTGGCGGATGTAGAAACGGCACAACGTCGTGTGGCGAAACTATCTTACTCGGTAGTGCCGAATACGACTTTGAGATTTAACGCACTGCTCTATGCAAATTACTATAATGGCGGTTGTAATGTGGTGAGATATTTTGATGACCTATCGAGTTTGTACTCAAATGCTATTGTCAAGGATCTCTCTTGGCTTAGTTATGGCATAGATTTGGGTGCGGAGGTTAGTTGGAATAGTATGCTATCCTCAAATTTCAGGGCTGTAGCATCCTCGCACCGTTACTCGGATAATGCGCAGTTAGGTCTCTATGCCAATAGTGATAACTCGCTTGTTGCCAATTCGGATGTTATGATAAAGGGGTGTCATCGCGGTAGTGCGGAGTTGGCGTTGTATGGCGATATTGTGTTCCGCTATGGTGGATGGATGGCAACAACGTCGTTGTCGTGGTGCGATGGTGGCTACCTCTCGCCATCGTTTACACGTCGCTCGGAGCGTGTAGTTAGTTTTGCTCGCTCTGTTGAGGAGCGTGATGCACTTATGGCGCAACGTGATTTGCCCTCGGCAACGGTTGTAGACCTGTCGCTGTCAAAACGTGTTAAGGTAGATGATGGAAGCACACTCAGTGTGATGCTCTCGGTTAGAAATCTGCTGGGTGGTAGTTGGGTTGTAAGTGGCTATGAATCAAATCGTATCAGAAGCGTCACTAACGACTACTATTCTTGTGTAAATAACTTTGCCGATATGGTTAACTACTCCTATCCACGAATGCTCTACCTCTCATTGAGCCTATGGTTTTAGACCAAAAAACTACCGAAAAATGCGAGAAATTAAAACAATTGAAAAAATTATTGAAAATTTTTAATAAAATATTTGGTTGATTAAAACTTAATGCTTACCTTTGCAGCGAAGTTTTAAGGTTCATTTAGGTTAGTAGTTTTAGGTTGGCGAGGCTAATCGGAAGGTTGTGTCAAAAGTTGCATACTCTCAATGGGTTGCAAGTTTTGATACTAAGGTAGCGAAATGCTACTGAAAACCTTTCGGTGGTCTCTTTTTTTTGTACCTATACCAAAACCCTTATCTTGTCCGTTTATCTCTGTGTGGGTAAGTACTAATGCCTATTCTTGTGGTAGAAAAGGGTGTAAAACATCCAAAAGTTGGCGAAATTTTGAGAGTTTAGGAATTTTATGCTACCTTTGTGACTTGTACGCGCGCGCGTTGCGTGTGTGTTATATAGTAAAGAGTGATGAAGAGAAGTTACACAATAGGCTTTGATGCCAAGCACGCCAATAGGGGTAATACGATGCAGAGCAGTTATGCGAGATTTATCATCGATGCCCTCTCTGATGCCTGTCCCAAGAGTGCTTACTTCCGTATGTATATCGAAAAGAGTGAGCCTCACAGCGACTATGAGGTGTTGGCGGAGCGTGCCAATGTGGAGTCTATGGAGCCAGATGGAGTGTTTTGGCGTAAGTTCTCGTGGTTGTGGCGTATGTGGCATATAGGTCGCGATATGGAGCGTGGCGATGTGGATCTATATCACGCGCTTGCAGGCTTGGTGCCATATGGTCTTGGTCGTCGTAATATTCGCTCGGTGGTGACGATACATAGTCTTGAATTTTTGCGTCTGCGCCGACTATTTAGCCCTATATACAACTTCTATCGTCGCGTGATAATGCTCTCGTCGATGCATCGTGCCGACCGCATTGTCGCTGTTAGTGAGTGCGTTAAGCACGATCTTGTGCGCTATTTGCGTATCGATGCCGATAAGATAGATGTTATCTATGGCGGTTGCCATCGTCGCTTCAGCGAGCCTGTGACTGATGCAGAGATGGCGCGCGTGAGGGAACGATATAACCTTCCAGACCGCTATCTTCTTGTGGCGGGCAAGCATAATGCTCGCAAAAACCTAAACCATATCATCGAGACCCTACCGCAGATGGAGGAGGATGTAGACATCGTTATCGTAGGTCGCGGTACTGCGCATACGGCAAACCTTGTGCGTAGAATGAAGGCATTAGGTGTGGAGAAGCGTGTACGTCTGCTCTATGGCGTTGCCGATGAGGATATGCCAGCGATATATCGCGGTGCTGTAGCCTACCTTATGCTCTCGTTGTATGAGGGTTTCTCGACCACGATAGTCGAGGCTTTGACTGTAGGTGTGCCTGTGATTGCATCGCGAGGCTCAAGCCTTGAGGAGGTTGGAGGCCCCGATTCGATATATGTAGGTTCGGACGACCGCAAGGGCTTGTTGGAGGCTATAAAGCGTGTTTTGGAGAGCGAGGAGTTGCGAACAAAGATGATAGAGCGTGGTCAGGAGTACGCGCAGAGATTCCGCCCAGAGGTGGTATCGTACAATCTGCTAAACTGCTATCGTCGCATAGGAATTGATATTCCGATGTAGCAAAAGAGTAAAATTGTAGTTGTAAACAATGTGCTGATACACAGTGCTTTGCAAAATAAAGTGCAAAATTTGAGCCAAATGCTATGGTCATTTTGACAAAAATATAGTATCTTTGGCGGTCACTATAAGTGATGTTGTAGAGGAGAAAATAGTAAAATACAATAGATATTGTTATGGAAAAAGTTACTAAAATCGTGGTTATGGCAAAGCAGGTACCCGACACTCGCAATGTGGGTAAGGATGCTATGACCCCAGAGGGTACGGTAAACCGTGCTGCTCTTGCCGCAATCTTTAATCCAGAGGACTTGAATGCCCTTGAGATGGCACTTCAGCTCAAGGATCGTGTTGGCAACGCTACAGTTCACATCCTAACAATGGGTCCACAGCGTGCTGCAGATATCATTCGTGAGGCTATGTTCCGTGGTGCTGATGGTGGCTATTTGCTTTCGGGTAGAGAGTTCGCTGGTTCTGATACATTGGCTACATCGTACGCATTGGCGTGCGCACTTCGTAAGATAAACCCTGATATCATCGTTGCAGGTCGTCAGGCTATCGATGGCGATACCGCTCAGGTAGGTCCACAGGTGGCTGAGAAACTCGACCTCCCACAGGTTACATACGCAGAGGAGCTTGTAGATGTTAAGGAGGGTGAGATTACCATTAAGCGTCGCTTGGAGCGCGGTACAGAGGTTGTGGTATCTCCACTTCCTGCGGTTATCACCGTTAACTCATCAGCCAAGGAGTGCCGTCCTCGCAATGCTAAGCGTGTTATGAAGTATAAGTATGCGCTTGCAACATCTGAACTTGCTGAGGCAGAGCATAACCGTAAGGCTTTTGTTGAGGAGCGCGACTACCTACATATCATCGAGTTCTCGGCAACAGATGTAAACCCAGACCCAGAGCAGTTGGGCTTGGCAGGCTCGCCTACGAAGGTTAAGAAGATTGAGAATGTTGTATTCCAGGCAAAGGAGGCTAAGACTCTCACTGCAGAGGATAAGGATATCGAGGCTTTGATGCAGGAACTTATTGCGAGCCACACGCTCGGCTAATCAAAGAGTTAGAAAGTATGAATAACGTATTTGTATATATCGAGATTGAGGATAAGGAGATTGCCGACGTATCGTTGGAGCTTCTTACCAAGGGACGCGAGTTGGCTAACACCCTTGGCGTACAGCTTGAGGCTGTGGCTATCGGTAAGGATGTAAAGTGCCACGCAGCGGAGTTGGCAAAGTATGGTGCTGATGTAGTTTGGGTTGCAGATGATGAGATTTTTGCCCCATTCCGCACATTGCCACATACAGCAGTTATGGTAGGTCTTATCGAGCAGGAGAAGCCTCAGATTGCACTCTTCGGTGCAACACCTGTAGGTCGTGACTTCGCACCTCGCGTATCTTCAGCACTTCATAGCGGTCTTACAGCAGACTGTACAGAACTTGTTATCGGTGAGCATAAGGATGCAAAGACTGGTAAGGAGTACGACTCGTTGCTCTACCAGATTCGTCCAGCCTTTGGTGGTAACATCATCGCTACTATCGTTAACCCAGAGTGTCGTCCACAGATGGCTACCGTTCGTGAGGGCGTTATGCGTAAGGAGGAGTTGGCTACACCTGCTGCGGGCGAGATTCGCGAGATTAACTGGAAACCAATGGTTAAGGATACCGACCTTGCAGTGCGCATCGTAGAGCGTCACATCGAGGAGCGCAAGATTAACATCAAGGGTGCTTCTATTATCGTTGCTGGTGGTTACGGTGTAGGCTCTAAGGAGGGTTTTGGTCTTGTTCACGAGCTTGCAGAGGTGCTTGGCGGTGAGGTAGGTGCTTCGCGTGCCGCTGTAGATGCAGGCTTCACAGAGCACGAGCGTCAGATTGGTCAGACAGGTGTAACCGTTCGCCCTAAACTCTATATCGCGTGCGGTATCTCTGGTCAGATTCAGCACACCGCAGGTATGGATGGCTCGGCAATGATCGTATCTATCAACACCGACCCAGAGGCTCCTATCAACAAGATTGCAGACTATGCTATCGTTGGTAGCGTTGAGGAGGTTATCCCTAAGATGATTAAGTATTACAAACAGAATTCAAAGTAGTAAGCGATGGCAAACTTTTATTTAGATAATAAGGATCTACAGTATCATCTCTCTCATCCTTTGATGAAGAGAATTATCGAACTTAAGGAGCGTAATTTCGCCGATGCCAAGGAGTATGACTATGCACCACAGGATGTTGAGGATGCATTGGACTCATACCGTCGCGTATTGGAGATTGTGGGCGATGTTTGTGGTGAGGTTATTGCCCCAAATGCTGAGGGCGTAGACCACGAGGGTCCTCGCGTTGTCAACGACCACGTTGAGTACGCTTCAGGTACTGTTCGCAATATCGAGGCCTTGAACGAGGCAGGTTTGGGTGGTATGACCCTTCCACGCAAGTACGACGGCTTGAATATGCCTGTAACTTGCTTTGCTATGGCTAACGAGATGGTTGCTCGTGCCGATGCTGGCTTCGAGAATATCTGGGGCTTGCAGGACTGTGCCGAGACCATCAACGAGTTCGCAACCGAGGAGATTAAGGCAAAGTTCTTGCCTCGTGTATCTGCTGGTGAGACCTGCGCTATGGACCTCACCGAGCCAGATGCAGGTTCTGACCTTGGTGCTGTTATGCTCAAGGCTACTTGGGATGAGACTGCTGGCGTATGGCGTTTGAATGGCTGTAAGCGTTTCATCACTAATGGTGATGGCGACATCTCGTTGGTGTTGGCTCGTACAGAGGAGGGAACAAAGGATGCGCGTGGTTTGTCAATGCTTATCTACGACAAGCGTGATGGTGGCGTTAAGGTACGTCGTATTGAGAATAAACTTGGTATCAAGGGCTCGCCTACCTGCGAGTTGGTATTTAACAATGCTCCTGCAGTGTTGGTTGGCGACCGCAAGATGGGTCTTATCAAGTACGTTATGTCGTTGATGAACGCAGCACGTTTGGGTATCGCAGCGCAGTCTACAGGTTTGAGTGAGGCAGCCTACCGCGAGGCGTTGAAGTATGCCCAGGAGCGTGAGCAGTTCGGTAAGCCTATCATCAAGTTCGCTGCAGTGTCAGAGATGCTTAAGAATATGGAGGCAAAGACTATTGCATCGCGTGCATTGCTCTATGAGACAGCACGTTTCGTGGATATCTACAAGCAGTTGACACACATCTCTCACGACCGCTCGTTGGAGGCTGAGGAGCGTGCCGAGATGAAGTTCTACAACCGCCTTGCAGATGGCTTTACTCCATTGGCAAAGATGTTCGCTTCGGAGTATGCTAACGAGGTTGCCTACGACTCGATCCAGATTCACGGTGGCTCGGGCTATATGAAGGACTACGCTTGTGAGCGTCTATACCGCGATGCTCGTATTATGAATATCTACGAGGGTACAACCCAGTTGCAGGTTGTTGCTGCTATCAACCACGTTACCAAGGGTACATACCTCGAGCAGATTATGCGCTACGAGGAGGTTGAGCATAGCGAGGCTACAAAGGCTATGGCTGAGAAACTTGTTGAGTTGCGCAAGGTATACGAGCAGGTTGTTGAGCGCGTAGAGAGCCTTGATAAGGAGACTGCGGGATATAAGGACTTCCACTCACGTCGTTTGGTTGAGATTGCAGGTTATATCATTATCTCGCACATCCTTCTCCGTCAGGCAGATGAGATGACCGAGGAGTACCTCAACCCAACCAAGATCTTCGTTAAGTATGCAACCAAGAAGATCACCGAGGCAGCCTCTTACATCAACGAGTCAGAGACTTCGGACGTAGAGTTGTTTAGATAGGAGATAGCCCTATACACAAGCACAGCGTTGTCCAAATGGATAACGCTGTGCTTTTTTGTAGGTTTGGGTCGGGGGAGCCTCTTACGCGCCAAATAGTATCTCAATCACCTCTGCGAGTGTGTAGGCATCGTAGAGTTGTTTGGCTTCGGTGTAGTGGGCGTTGATCTCGGCGAAACTGCGCCATACGATGCTGAAGTGTGGTACGCTGATGCTCTTGCCTTTGCCATCGGGGGTGACGTAGGCGCAGGAATTGCAACCGCTTAAGGGGCTGCCAGCGATGTAGTATATGGGCTGAGGTGTGCCGTTGTTGTCCTCCGTCCACGCGCACTTGTGGTTGCGCCACCACTCGATGTAGATGCCGAGTGTCGGGTTGCGAAAGCCCGAAGTGCCAGTATATGCCAGACCATTGCGGATGGGTATAGGTGCAAGGAACATACGGCTGTCGGCAAGAATGGTGTCGCTCGCCTCAATCAGTCGGTGGGCATATTCGAGAAAGAGGTTTATCAGTGCCTTATCCTCCTCGGAGATGGTACTCTCCTTGCGAAGTCGCTTGTTGCTCATTTGAAGATATACTCCCGTAGTGTCGAGTGCAATATGGTCTGTATCAATCTTTTCGGGCTGTTCGCTCTTTGGATATGCCTCGATGCAGATGCCGTCAGTTAGTTCTAAATACTCTCTCATAGGTTACTCAATTATTATTGTTTCGCGTGGGATGATGTCGGTGCGCACAACGCTTTCAAGTGCAATATGCTCCTCGCGTGTGACAGCATTGTATGCGCGCTTGGGGAGTAGTTCCGATAGTCGTTCCTTATCAACAAGGTGGCACAATGCCATACGACCTTGGTTGTCGTCTATTGCCATTATGGCGCGTATCTTGCCCTCCTTGTAGAGTACTGCAGTGAGTATCACATTGCCAAAGCCCGCGGTTGTTATAGCATCATAATCGTCGCGTATCTGCTTAATGGTTATATGCTCTGAATCAATGTTATATAGGCGATTGAAACACTCTAGGTTGCGTGCAATGGTATTCATCATTTGGGTAGTTATCTCCTTGCTGTGATACTCCTTAATTTCGAGACTCTTCTCCCAAATATTCTTGCCCAGTAGTCGCTCTATATCGCGGTACGAGAAGTGGAAATCGTTACTCGCGCTAATCTTGCACAACTCGCACTGTAGACGGTGGTTGTAGTCCTTTATATCGTCGATATAGTCATCATCCTTCACACCGCTGTTGAGTGCTCGGATAAAGTCGTTGTACGATTTAAGGTCTATCTTGCCTGCCGTGAGGTCGCGCTTTGCCACCTTGCGCATATCTTGCTCCTTGGCTCGATGGCGCGCCTTATATGCTTCACGCTCAAACCATAATGGTAGAATCGTGTAGCGAAACTCCTCGCTATGTCTTACTATGGTCTGCTTGCGGTTGCTCTCGTGGCGCAGTTCGGCAGTGTAGAGCATATCTCTTGCAAACTGCGCGATATCGCCCTTATCGCTGATAGGGTCGGTGGTCTCTATCGTGATGGTGTCGTTGTATGGCTTACCTAAACGAATGGTTATCTGCTGTTTGATCTGATATGTGCAATTAAGTTTTCTCTCACCCGCCTTAATCTCGACGCTATCCCAGCCGTCAGATCCTGCACACTGGGTAATGTTTATACGATTTCCAAGTTCCATAATAGTGATTTTTTAAGTTTCTGCGACAAAAATATATCGAGGTTGTGCCACAATGTAGCACAACCTCGGTAGGTGTCACTTTTTTTGAAACTTTTATACCGAACTTGGGTGTCAAATTAGACTCGGCAGAGAGTTTTTATATCAACTAATTATAGGGATGTTCTATAAATTAGTATAGGGATGTTCTATAAATTAGTAAATTAAGTTTAACAATAGGAGGTTGTATTTTATCTTTCGGTCGCTTTTGTGCCTATTTCGGCATCTTTCATATCTTTTCTCGGTTGCTATGCCCGCATAGCGCCCTCGAAACAGATAAGAAATCTATCCGAAATATCTCACAAAATCAACTCGACCTAATTTATAGAACCTCCCTATAAAAGTTTTCGTTGTTTCGGAAATTCTATTTCGGTTGCTTTTGTGCCTATTTCGACATCTTCCTTATCTTTACTCGGTTACAATGCTCGCATTGCGCCCTCATAAGAGATAATGAATCTGCTCGAAATAGCCTACAA
>JAGCKG010000125.1 GCA_017647625.1 Alistipes sp.
CGAGAGTTACGAAAGTATATTAACTACTATAATAACGACCGTATTAAACTAAAATTAAACGGAAAGAGTCCGGTGCAATACCGAACTCTTTACCAATAAAAATCTTTTTATTAATCAGTCCAACTTTTTGGGGTCAGTACACAATGCTTGTTTGTTATCATTAAGCAAATTGTATATGTAATATTTGTATTGTTCAATATTAGCCAATTCTTTGTTTGGATAACTATCAGCAGTTTCCATTAATTGAATAGCTTTATCCCTATTACCCAAACTCGATTGATATATTGCATTATAATAGTAGTAACTTAATGGAAATGGTATAGGATATTTACCTGTGTCTAATTTAGTCAAATATTGTCCTAACTGACTCGCACGACCTGTATACACATAAATATCACATAATGAGTATAATGCATAACTCAACAACTCATTAAATCCTTGTCTATCTGCAATGTCTATTGTTTGAAGAAGGTAGGCTTCTGCAGAATCATATTCTTTTATACTATATAATATTTCAGCAATGTTATGCAGTGTAAAAACCGTATGATAATCGAGTTTTAATTTTTCAAATATATAGTATGATTTTTTATATGCATCCAATGCATTTAAATAAAGACATTCAGACCCATAAATATTACCCATAACCAAATAAACCATTGCCTCAAGTCTTATATTGTCGGAATATTGCAAAGATTTTTCTGCTTCTAAGAGTGCATACATAGCCTCTGGGTGATTTCCAGTAGTATACATTACCCTTCCGTGCTGATACATTGCTCGGGCGCGCTCGGCGTGCAGATCGCTATCATAGTAGTAGTCGAAAAGTGGGCGCGTAAGGCTATCGCAGTCAGAGTCCACGCGACTATAATATAACGCTTCGCTTAATGCAAGGCGGTAGTGAGCCATATCCCGCTTGCCGTAGACACGATCAGGGTCAACACGCGAGATAAGCATTAGCGCCGAGTCGGGATAGTCGATAGCAACACGCTCCGATTGCTCGATAAGAGCAAGAGTATCGGCAGACGTGCTACAGCCAACACACACCGTCATCAACAACAATACTATATATCGCAGACATCGCATAGGAAATGGAAATTATAGCATCAAAGATAGTGATTTATACTCAAATAACCTAACTGATAGCGATATATTTATAGTGCAATATGGTAGGAAAACACTGAGGGTGCCCGCACAAAATTGTCGGACACCCTCTTATCGTGTACAAATTTATTTAAATCAAACTATATTTTGTAGGGTTGTCCTCCTATTTATTTTCCAAATCTAAAACACGCATTTTAATCCAATCTTTGTAAAGATAGTTATTATTTTATTAAAATGCAAACCAATTTTTGAAAACCTCTACTAATATCGAGGGACAACAAATCAAATATTAATAAGTACACTACTTGCCAAAGCGAATACCCAGATTTATATATATCATATCCTCGATTGGTCGCTTTCGCCAAGGTTTGGTAAACTCATCTGTAGCGATACCCTCGTAGCATAACATTGCACTAAATCTATTATAATCGAAGCCAATGCCACCGCTCCAGTAGAAACCAATACAACCACTTGTATTTATATTACCTCCCACGCTGAAATCCAAAAAGGGTTTTACACTCTTATTCTCTCGCGGTAAAAAAAGCTTTACATTTGATGCGAGATGATAATATGTATCAAACCTATTTACAACCTCCCCCATTGGGCACATTGGATCAAACTGCTTATCTGGAGTAAAGTAGTCTACTATTGGTGTGATTGGTTCAGGGAGCAAAACACCAATTTCACCACCTAGAAACAACCAATCATTTAAGCGACAACCAACATCTACATCCAAATGTAAACCTAGTGCAAGATTGTCTGGCAGACCTAACACAACACCACCATAAACATAGGTACTAAGTTGAGGTTGTAAGCTTTCATCCTGCGCCATTAATGTAGTAGGCATTAGCATAGACAATGCAACAATAATTAACTTTTTAATTGCTCTCATAGTGTTAAATATCATACAATAACGATTTAATTAATACATCAAAGTGATATTGATTATTAGCTTGTTCATCTACATTATATGTACATTGCGCATTATCTATATCTGTAACACGATGTCGTGTATTAATATGAAATTACGACACCAAAGATAACAAAAAGTATTTACAATGCCACACTTGAGAGAGCATATTTTGTTCTAACAAAAATGTAGTAGGCGTGTCATTATGACACCAAAGATAGTGATTTATACTCAAATAACCTAACTAATAGCGATATATTTATAGTGCAATATGGTAGGAAAACGCTGAGGGTGCCCGCACAAAATTGTCGGACACCCTCTTATCGTGTATAAATTGTATAACAATAACTTATTACCAACCCCCAATACTGAACATATAATCCTCCACATTACCGCAGATATCTTGTGCAAGCAAGATACGAGCAAACCCTGATTTATCTGGATCGATAAGATAACGGTTATTCTCCTTATACGATTTACGAATCTTATATGTTCCCGATGGCCAACCAGGCACATCTATCGTCACCTTGCTACTTGTAACCTTTATCGTACCACTCTCATACGAATATTCGTCGGGGTCATAAACAGATGTGTTATAACCCATATTGCAGACATCACAGTTACCATATCTATCAATTGTCACCTTGCCCCAACTGGCTGGGTGAATATAGAAATCCCACGTTCCAACAATATCCTGTTGGGTCACAACTAAATCAAAAGCCCTCTCACAAGAGGTTAGCATCATAATAGGCACAAACAGCACCATTAAAAGTCTCTTCATAATAGTATCGTTTTAGTCGTTGTGTCTCTTTATCTTCCCCAACTTTCTCTATCGAGCGAGCGGTAGCCTATAGCCTCCGAGATATGGCTCGACTCTATATTTACCTTACCCTCAAGGTCGGCTATGGTGCGCGCAACCTTGATAATGCGGTCGTAGGCACGTGCTGATAGGTTCAGGCGACCCATAGCGAACTCCAGCAAGTCAGCACACGCCTTATCCAATGGTGCAAACTCGCGCAACATCGAACTATTCATCATAGCGTTGCAGTGTATATTCAGACCCTTAAACCTTTCGCGCTGTATCTCACGCGCCGCAACTACACGTCGACGTATCTCGCTACTTGACTCCACAGCCTCGTTGCTCGACATTGCCGATATCGACACTGGCACGACCTCGATATGCATATCAATTCTATCCATCAAAGGTCCCGACACGTGCGCCATATAGCGGTGTACCGATGCTGCAGAGCAGGTACACTCCTTTGTAGGATGGTTGTAGTAGCCACAAGGGCAGGGGTTCATCGATGCTATAAGGGTAAAGTTTGCGGGATAGTCTACCGAATACTTCGCACGCGATATATTTATGTGTCTGTCCTCCAACGGCTGACGTAACACCTCCAACACGTTACGACCAAACTCTGGCATCTCATCCAAGAAGAGTACGCCATTGTGTGCCAACGACACCTCACCAGGCTGTGGCGACTGACCACCACCTATAAGTGCCACCTGTGATGTGAGATGGTGTGGCGCACGAAATGGTCGTTGCGATATAAGACCGCGATGCGAGCCTATCTTACCTGCTACGGAGTGTATCTTTGTGGTCTCAAGAGCCTCATCCAAGGTCATAGGGGGCATAATCGTAGGCATACGACGTGCAAGCATCGTCTTACCCGAGCCGGGCGCACCCACCATAATGACATTATGACCTCCCGCTGCGGCAATCTCCAACGCACGCTTCACATATGCCTGACCCTTGACATCTGCAAAGTCCTCGGCATACAACTCCTCGCCTATAGTATCGTTTTCGCTCGGTGTATACTCTGTTGATGTATATGGCTGACGACCTGTGAGTATCTCGCATAACTCCAATAACGAGCCTATGCCTATACACTCTACACCCTCGACGATAGCACCCTCGGCACAGTTCTCCTCAGGCATAAAGACACGCTTTATACCTTTGTCGCGCGCCAAGGCTACCAACGACAATACACCCTTCACAGGACGTAATGTACCGTTGAGCGACAACTCGCCTATAAACATCGATCCCTCGATCAAGTCCGACACAATCTGCTCGGTAGCAATAAGGATACCAATGGCGATAGGCAAATCGTATTGAGATCCCTCCTTGCGTAGGTCGGCAGGGGCAAGATTTACAACAGTCTTCTTGGCAAGAAGTTTATAACCAGAGTTTTCGAAGGCTGCTTGTATACGCTCCTGACTCTCCTTAATGGTATTATCAGGAAGACCAACAATAGAGAGACCTATGCCACCGCCAGCGACATTCACCTCGGCAGTGACCTCAACAGCCTCAATACCAGCTATTGCACCTGTATTTATCCTTACAAACATAAGGGATGTTCTATAAATTAGTAAATTAAGTTTAACAATAGGAGGTTGTATTTTATCTTTCGGTCGCTTTTGTGTCTACAAAATCAACTCGACCTAATTTATAGAACCTCCCATAAATCTTTAGAAAGGTGCTTCATCTAAATTGGAAGATCTACTTGCTTGCGATGGTTGAGGTTGTATATCGAACTCGCCACCACCAGACATCATACCACCACCAGAGAAGCCACCACCCATACCTGCAGGTGCAATACCCATAGCAGTGTATCCCGCAGAATCGTGTTCGTCATACTCCTCCTTCTGGCTATATCCATCGCGACCAGTCATTACAGAGGCTGTTACCGACGAGTCGGCATCTGTAAACTTCGCCTGATCCTTGATAAAGCGCAATGGCACATCGGTAACCTCACCATTACGGTGCTTGGCAATGATAATCTCGGCAATACCCGCTGTTGGCAGACCACTCTCCGTAGTTGTAAGACCGTAATACTCAGGACGGTGGATAAATGCTACCACATCGGCATCCTGCTCGATAGCACCCGACTCACGAAGGTCGGAAAGTTGTGGTCGCTTCGAGCCACCACGGTTCTCCACGTTACGGCTCAACTGCGAAAGGGCGATGATAGGAACATTCAACTCCTTGGCAATAGCCTTCAGCGTACGCGAGATAAGCGACACCTCCTGCTCACGGTTACCGCGTGTCTCGGGTGTTGCTGCGGTCATAAGCTGTAGGTAGTCGATGATGATAAGTTTTATATCGTGCTGTGTCTTTAGACGACGAGCCTTTGAGCGGAACTCATATACCGAGAGCGCAGGGGTATCATCCACAAAGAGAGGCGCACGACCGAGGTCTACGGTGTTTGCCTCGAGGTGCTTCCACTGCTCGGCAGAGAGGTTACCCGTACGCAAATCTTTAGGGTTAAGTTGTGTCTCGGCAACGATAAGACGGTTCATCAACTGCACCGATGACATCTCCAGAGAGAAGAATGCTACTGGGGTCTTGAACTCCACTGCCATATTACGCGCCATAGTAAGCACGAAGGCTGTCTTACCCATAGATGGTCGCGCTGCGATGATGATAAGATCGGATGGCTGCCAACCAAGTGTCACGCTATCGATATCGGTAAAGCCCGAACGCACACCGTTGTACTCGCCCGCAGTCTTCGCTGCCTCCTCAATCTGTAGCAACGCCTTACGCAAGATATCTGATGCCGACTGCACCGAGCGTTTCACATTACCCTCCGATACGCGGAATATCTCGCGCTCGGCAAAACCTATAAGTTCATTTACATCTATCTCCTCATCGTATGAGCGACGTTGTATCTCTGTTGCAGAGCGTATCAACTCGCGCTGTACATACTTCTGTGCAATAATCTTGGCGTGGAAATCGATATGTGCTGCCGAAGCGACCTTCTGCGTAAGTTCAGCCATATATGGCGCACCACCCACCTTCTGCAATAGTTTTTGTGCCTTGAGACGCTCGGTTACGGTGAAGAGGTCGATAGCCTTCATCTCTATCGACAACTCCTGTATAGCCTTAAAGATTATGCGATGCTCCTCAAGGTAGAAAGACTCTGTTTTGAGGTACTCCTGCACATCGATAATAGCATCCTTTTCGAGCATCAACGCACCCAACACCGCCTGCTCAAGTTCTACCGCTTGTGGTGGTACGGTTGCATTCAAGCCTGTCAAATCGGCATATGCCTCGCTATTGTTCTCGGAAGATTTCTTATACTGTTTTGCCATAGTTAGTCACACGAATTATGAAAACATCTACAAAATTAACTATTTTTCCGAGAACAGACCCAATTTACCAACCACATTTTATCATTATTTATTACAAGTTATAAACATCTGGTTGTTGATAATATAGATATAACCTTACAACTTTAGAAAAAAAGCACTATCTTTGCTAAAACTTACAATCACAAAATGAGTAGAATAACCTTTACAAATAGAGTTGTATGCTTTGCAGTAGCAATATTGCTATTTGTGGTCGCTATGCCTCAACGCGGTATGGCGAGCGAGCCTTATACTAACGCTCTGAAAATCACATTCCTATCGTGGTCTACAGGTAGCACTAAAATATCCTACGAAAAGGCACTGCCTCAACTTAAGCAGAGTGCCGAGATTTGCACAAGTCTTATATCTGCAGGATATGACAAATATAAGAACGACCCTCTTGGCTTTACACTTCGCTATAGCCATAAATTTTTCGTTGGCCCATACGACATAAACAAACCCTTGCAGGGTGCATACCTACGTCCAGAGATTATCTACTCGGACTACAAGTACACCCACTCGGTAACGGGTCTGCGCACTCCAGCGCGTATGTGCGCACTACTTGGTAGTGTAGGCTATCAGCACTGCTTTGGACAGTTTGTTATCGATGGTTGGGTAGGTGGTGGTTATGCCTTTGGTCGTGCCTCGGAAACGGGATATCATCACGGTTTCCAACTATGGAAATGGTTTGGTAAGCGCAACGACAATATTGCGTTAAGTTTTAGTATTAGAATTGGTTATATTTGGTAATAACGTATTATTATGGACTTTTTAAAGACTCTCGGAGCATCATTGCTCGCTTGGATTATTGGCTTTGGTCTGATTATTTTTGGTACTATAGCCTTGATTGTTGGTGCTATTGTTTCGCTACCAACAGAGGATACGTCGGTATCGGATAATAGTGTTCTATATATCGACTTTACAACCCCTATTGTTGATGCTCCCGCGACATCACTCTTCTCGTCATTCGATGCAGAGATGAATCTCATTGAGCCTGTTACAATGCTGAATGTATTAACCGCTTTGGAGTATGCTACAGAGGATAGCAGAATCAAGGGTATATGTATATCTGCTTCGGGCGATAATACTCTCTCTTTGGCGAATATCGAGGAGTTACGCCACGCCTTGAAGCAATTTAAGCGTTCAGGTAAGTTTATCGTAGCCTTCGACGACTCATACTCTCAGTCGGAGTACTACTTGAGCACCGTTGCCGATACTATCATCGTGAACCCAGAGGGTAGTGTAGATTGGCGTGGTGTTGGTATGAGTACCATATTCTACAAAAATATGCTCGATAAGTTGGGTATTAGCGTTGATATCTTCCGTCCAACGGCTTGTAAGTATAAGAGTGCAGTAGAGCCATTCTTCCTAACCAAGATGTCGGATGCCAACCGTAAGCAGAACGAAGAACTTGTAGAGTCTATTTGGCAGAGCATATGCGAGGATGTTGCTATAGATCGTGGCATAGAGCCTAAACTACTAAAGCAGTATGCCAAGGATTTAAGCATAGCATCTGTTGAGGATGCATTGAATACTGGTATGGTTGATATGGTTGCCTACGAGGATACTCTATATAATATATATAAGGAGTATGGTGTTGAGAAGGTAAATAAGATATCTCTTGGAGAGTATATCTCCAGGATTGCTATGCCTACATATACCGCAACCGTCGAGAACAACGACCTTGGTTTTGTCTCTTCGCCTATGGTGGCTATAATCTATGCCGATGGCGAGATTGTGGATGGCAACAAGTATCAAGATGGTGCTGTCTATGGCTCACGCCTTGCCAACGAACTACGCGCAGCACGCCTTAACTCAAATACTAAGGCTGTTGTAGTACGTGTTAACTCTCCTGGAGGTTCGGCACTCGCATCGGAGATTGCTTGGCACGAAATGAAACTTCTTCAGGAGCAGAAGCCAGTTGTTATATCTATGGGTGGTATGGCAGCGAGTGGTGGTTATTACATCTCTGCCCCTGCCGACTATATCCTTGCCGATAAGGTTACTCTCACTGGTTCTATTGGTGTATTTGGTGTATTACCAAACTTTGGCACACTCCTCGAAAAGCGTCTCGGTATCACCTTCGACTCGGCTGCTACATCTGCTTCGGCAACAGGTCTTGCTGGTATAACACCTCTTACAGCACAGGAGCGCAAGATGCTAAATAAGAGCGTGGATAAGATCTATACAACCTTCACCAAGCACGTTGCCGAGGGTCGTAATTTACCTATCGAGGATGTATTGAATATTGCCGAGGGTAGAGTATGGAGTGGCACTATGGCCAAGGAGATAGGTCTTGTAGATGAGATTGGTGGTCTTCACGCTGCCATCACCAAGGCTGTATCTTTGGCAGATATAGAGCGAAACTTCAAAATATATGAGTATGTAGCACCTCGTACACCATTTGAGGAGTGGCTCAACACCACATCTTTGGTCTTTGCCAAGAGTTTGGGTGTTGACTATGATATCTATGGCGAGGAGTTGCGCGATATTGTAAGCAAGATGCCTATCCTTACCTCAATGTCGGGTATCAGAACACAGCATTTTGGGGAGATGAATATTGAGTTTTAATTTATAAAGATAAGAGATATGAATGAGAAGTTAGAGGAGTTATTGCGTAGCATTATTCATCCCGAGACTGAACGTAACATTGTTGATAGCGGTTTTGTTGATCGTGCCGACTTGGGCGAGGATGGCTCTGTGTCTATCACTCTTCGCTTTCAGAAGGCGCGCGATCCCTTTGCGCAGAAGATTAAGCGTCAGGTTGAGGAGTTAATAGAGCGCAGTTATCCAGAGAGTAAGTGTTTGGTTATCATTCGCGAGGCAGCACCAAAGCCACGTCGTCAGGAGAACCCATCTACCACAACAGATATATGTCGTGTCATCGCTATTGCTTCGGGTAAGGGAGGTGTAGGTAAGTCTACTGTTACTGCCAACCTCGCTGTGGCATTGCGTCAAAGAGGCTACAACGTAGGAATTGTAGATGCCGATATCTATGGACCATCGCAGACAAAGATGTTTGGTGTTGAGGGTTATGTTCCCGATGCCGAGCGTGATGAAAATGGCAACGACTTTATTATCCCAGCACAGTCGTATGGCATTAAGATTATGTCTATCGGCTTCTTTATCCGCCCTACTGATGCCCTTATGTGGCGTGGTGGTATGGCTGTAAATGCACTACATCAACTTATCCACCAGACACGTTGGGGTAAGTTGGACTACCTCTTGGTAGACCTTCCTCCGGGAACGGGAGATATACACCTATCTATTATCAACGAACTTAAGATTTCGGGTGCTGTTATTGTCTCTACACCTCAGCAGATTGCTGTTGCCGATGTAGTGCGTGGTGTTGAGATGTTCCGTCACGAGCAGGTAAACATTCCTGTGTTGGGTATTGTGGAGAATATGGCGTGGTTTACACCAGAGGAGTTGCCAGATAATAAGTATTACATCTTTGGCAAGGGTGGTGCTAAACGATATGCCGAGCAGGTTGGTGTAGACCTACTTGGTGAGGTACCTATTATCCAATCTATTATGGAGGGTGGCGACGAGGGTCGTCCTGCGGGCAACTTCGATCCACGAGTTGAAAAATACTATGCCGAAATTGCCGCAACCATTGTTAACAAACTCCCAGCAGAGTGTTAATATATACGTTGAAAAAAGTTGAGAAACTTTTGAAAAATAGATTTGCAAGTTTGGAAACGGTCGTTGTATATACGGCCGTTTCTTTTTTGCAAGTAAAAGACAATAATTTTATATTAACATCCAAAACCGAAGTTTACACTCCATTATAAACCTACCCTGTTAATAACTATCAACTGTTTATATGTTGATATAGTTTCTAACAACTGTTAATTATTATCTTTACTTTACTTATTATCAATAAATTAAATACAAAAACTAATAAACAAAAAACATATATAATTGTTGATAAAATCAAAACTCAACACTTATTAACACAATCAACAACTATTATTATTATTTGATTTTTATTTAATATATATAAAGTATAAAAAGAATAAAAAATATATTGTTGACAAGTCGGCTGGCAGGCGAAGATTTTGGGGTCCTTGCCATCCTTCGCTCTATATGCGTTGTCTAAAGACAACGCTACGTTCTTAAAAAAATATCATAGGTCTAAACCACCTCTGTAGTCTTCCGATATTCATATCATACCATATTTAAACCCGTAAATAAAAAAAAATTAGTATATTTGCGTAATTTTAGGCTAAACATTGTATTTATGCAAATAGCTAATAGTAAAATAGAGGAGCTGAAGAGTATGCTCCAAACGCCAAAGAATATCGTAATTCTATCACACACTAACCCAGATGGTGATGCTATAGGATCTTCGTTGGCGTGGGCTGAAATACTAAAAAATGGGGGACACAATGTTACCCCTATAGTTCCTAACAAATACCCATACTATCTCGACTTTATGCCCAACACCTCGTCGATACTATTCTACAAGGATGATAAGGAGGGTAGGGTGAAGAGTGCTTTGAAGAGCGCAGATATAATCTTCTGTCTCGACTTCCACACAATGACCCGCTTGGATGGTCTTGGCGATATAATCGACGAAAACCAGCACGCTAAACGTGTGCTTATAGACCACCACTTGGATCCTAACGAGGATTTCGACCTTATGATATCCTATCCCGAGGCTTCGAGTACCTGCTATCTTGTGGCACTCCTTATAGAGAGTATGTTTGGTGCGGAGACTATAACAGCGAGTATGGCAGAGAACCTCTTTGTAGGTATGATGACCGATACTGGTAACTTTGCCTTCTCTACTATCACACCCGATGTATTTCGTGTAGTCTCTATCTTGGCTTCCAAGGGTATCGATATCCCTGCTATACATAACCACGTCTACAACTCATTCACCGAGGGTCGCGCACGTCTGTTTGGTTATGTCATTAATCGCAAGATGAAGATATTTCACAATGGCACCGTTGCTTGTATGTCACTTACAAGCGATGAACTAAAGCGTTTCTGGTTTCAACAGGGCGATTCCGAGGGCTTTGTGAACTATCCGCTTACCATCAAGAAGATGAAGATGTCGGCAATATTTACCGAGCATACCGACCATATTCGTGTGTCGTTGCGTTCACGAGGTAACATAGATGTAAATGTCTTTGCACAGCGTTACTTCAATGGTGGCGGTCATAAGAATGCTGCGGGCGGTAAGTCGTTTATGTCTATGGAAGATACACTAAAACACTTTGAGGCGTCAGTAAAGGAGTATAGCCGCGAGGGTAACATTTAGTTATCATAGGTTATAAACCTTTATGGAATAGAGAGTTAAGAAAAAAGTAAAAGTAAAATAAAAATGTTTAAAACCTACTTCCGACTACTTGGTTTTGCAAAGCCACTAAGTCGCTACACCATCCCTTATTTTGTGTTTGCTGCGCTGCACGCGCTGTTCAACACCTTCAACTATGCGATGATCATTCCTATCCTCACAGCAATGTTCGATTCGGATGGTGGTTTTATCTTCACGCCTGTATATCAACTTTCTGGTATTACTATCAACGAGGAGGGTCTTAATACAGTGATGTCGTATATCTATACCCACGTTTTTGGTGAGGAGTTTGTGCAGATGAAGTTCCTCGCTATGCTTGGTGGTGTGTTGGTGTGTATGAACCTCTTCAGCAACCTCTTCCGTTATGCTGCTGCGATGACTGTGGAGAGTTTGAGAATCAACACTTTGCGTCGTATGCGTAACGAGATGTTTTCTCACGTTGCAAATATGAACGTAGGTTACTTCAGCAACCAGCGTAAGGGAGATATTATGTCGAAGATTACACAGGATGTTATGGTAGTGCAGTATTGTATTACCAACACCCTTCAGGTTGCCTTCCGCGATCCACTCCTTATCATCGGTTATATGACCTTGATGATTGGTATCTCTTGGCAACTTTCGCTCTTTGCTGTTCTCTTCCTTCCTATCGTAGGTCTTGTTATTGGACGTATCGTAAAGCGTCTACGTCACCCAGCAAAGCGTGGTCAGGAGCGTATGGCAGACTTGGTATCTGTTGTTGAGGAGTCGTTGTCGGGAATTAAGATTGTTAAGGGTTACAATGCTACAAACTTCATTGTAGACAAGTTCAAGAAGATTAACCTTGATATGTCTCGCTTGATACTCTCTATGGCACGTCGTCAGCAGTTGGCATCGCCTATGAGTGAGTTCTTGGGTCTTACGGCTGTGGCTATAATATTGGTATTTGGTGGTTCACTTGTTGAGCACGGTATGGTCACTGGAGCAGGCTTTATCGCCTTTGTAGCAGCCTTCTCGCAGATTACACGCCCTCTACGTTCGTTTATCGACCAGTTTGCTAATATCAATCAGGGAGTTGCTGCGGGTGAGCGTATCTTCACTATCATCGATGCCGAGAATGAGGTTATGGATATGCCTAATGCCCGCGAGTTTGAGGGTTTGAAGGACTCTATAGAGTTGCGTAATGTTAAGTTCTCATACGATAGCGACAGAGAGATTATCAAGGGTGTAAACATTAAGATTAAGCGTGGCGAGACCATCGCCTTGGTAGGTCCTTCGGGTGGTGGTAAGTCTACCCTTAGCGAACTTATTCCACGTTTCTACGATGTAAATGGTGGTGAGGTATTGTTCGATGGCATTCCTGTTCAGGAGTATAGTCAGGAGTCGTTGCGCGCTAAGATGAGTATCGTATCACAGGAGACAGTCCTCTTTAACGATACTATCGAGGGTAACATCCTTATGGGTCGTCCTACAGCCACACACGAAGAGGTTGTTGAGGCATCCAAGGTGGCTAATGCTCACGGCTTTATTATGGATAGCACAGAGGGTTACGACACAAATATTGGCGATCGTGGTACAAAACTTTCGGGTGGTCAGCGTCAGCGATTGAGCATCGCGCGTGCGGTATTGAAGAACCCTGAGATTTTGATTCTCGACGAGGCTACATCGGCACTCGACACCGAGAGCGAGAAACTCGTTCAGGATGCCCTTACAAATCTTTTGAAGGGTCGTACCTCTATCGTTATTGCTCACCGTCTAAGCACCATCTATAACGCTGATAGAATCTATGTTATCGACGATGGTCGTGTTGTAGAGGAGGGTAAGCATAAGGAGTTGTTGGAGAAGGGTGGTATCTATGCCCACCTTATCGAGATGCAGAGTTTTACATAATATAGCGATGAAAAAGGCTATTGTCATAGGAGCATCTTCGGGTATTGGTCGTGCTGTTGCCTCGCAACTTGTGGAGCGTGGCTGGCGTGTTGCAGTTACGGCACGTCGTACTGAGGCTTTGGATGAACTAAGGGTTATGTATGGCGCAGACAGAGTCACTACCCTACCTATGGATGTAACTAAAAATGAAGCCACACTACAACTTGATACCCTACTCAACGACTTTGGCGCACCCGACCTCTTCTTCTATGCCTCGGGCATCGGTGGTCAAAACCCGCAACTCGATATAGAGAAGGAGTTGGATATCATCCGCACCAACTGTGAGGGTATGGTGCGTGTTGTCGACCACTTTGTAAACTATGTACGTCGTAGCGCGGAGTATGACAAACGCCATAAGGCGCATATCGCTGTCATCACCTCTGTGGCTGGCACACGCGGTATAGGCACTGCGGCAGCATATTCTGCCTCTAAGGCTATGCAGAGCGAGTATATCACCGCTTTGGCGCAGTTATGCTCTATGGAGCGTATACCGGCACGCTTTACCGACATACGCCCAGGCTTTGTTAAGACGGCAATCTTAAACCCCAATAAGCACTACCCTATGCTTATCAGTGTTGAGCGCGCAGCACAACACATCCTACGCGGTCTAAAGCATAGACGACGTGTGCTTATATTTGACTGGAGATTTAAAATTCTTGTATTGTTTTGGCACCTTATACCCCGTTTTGTATGGGAGCGACTAAGGGTAAGAAACTAAGGCTCGAAATTACATCTTAAGGCTATGGGCGCAGGTCTGTTAGCCTTAATTTTTTGTATCATAGTATCGAGATATCTCTGAATATCGTCTCGCAACTGCTTATATAGTGGCGAGTCGGTGTAGTTCTCGTTATCGAGCAACACATCCTTTATAGAACGCAGTGTGTTGGTGTAGTTCTGCAACTCATTTTTAAGGGCTACACCCTCAACCTTTGAGTTGTTAATCTTGGCTATAGAGAGTTGGCGCAACTTATCGCATACCGATGTAAGCAATGGCATCACCACATTGTCCATCAGTGTATGTCCGTGCATATAGAGGTAGCAGTTATCCTTTTTTACACCGCGCTTCTCCAATGCTGTTGCCAAAACATCTAACTTATCGCCCATATATGGGTTATCTCTGTTTAGTGCCTCGCATCTACGCATTACGTTGCGCTGTAGCCACGCCAAGGTGTTCTCGCCATTGTGGCGTATATCTACATAGTTTAGGCGCACCGAAGCACGAAATTCGGCAAGGGTAAAGCGACTCTCTGTGTGGTCTTGTGCCGAGTATACATACCATAGAAACAGTGGATATATAACTTTGGAATACTCCGCCATAAAGCGTACAAAATCAAAGATACGGGTATCGTTCTTTGTCGATTTCACACATACATTATGCAACGATGGCGCATAACATAGATAGTTTTCGGTGGCGTAGGTATAGGTATGAAACATATTCTTTGCACCCAACACTATTTGCGACTGCTCCGTAGCACCATTAAAGAGATAATCGAAGTCGGAGTCCACACATAGTAGCGTATCATCCTCGTTGCAACTACCTAACATCGATAAAAGCACCTGCTTGCCCTTTGGGAGGTCATCACGATTGGGTACCGATATCTCAAAGCGCAAATATGGGTTTTTGAAGTGGTCGAATATACCTCTCCAAAAAGCCACATCCTCATAACCCTCGACATATACCCTTACCAAGTACCTGTTATCCTCTGGTGGAAGGATATCGGGTAGGTTATCTGGGTTATACCTCGTAAGGTCTTTACCCTTTCTATGTCGTTTATTAGCATTCACGATGGTAAAGTTACAAAATTTTTATAACTTTGACCAATAAAAATAGAATTATTATGGCAAACGATTGGAAAGATAGATTGGGCGTAGTCTTCTCTACAAACCCAAATTTTGAATACGACACTACCTCGGATGAGGGCGATGCTACCCTACCGCCAGCCAAGCAAAACCTCAAGGTGTGGCTCGACAGACTCAAAGGTGGTCGTGTAGCCACCGTAGTACGCGGTTTTGTGGGTACCTCTGATGATCTTGCCGAACTCGGTAAGGAACTTAAAAAGAGTTGCGGTGTTGGTGGCACAGCCAAAGATGGCGAGATCATCATCCAAGGTGACCACCGCGACAGAGTCATAGAGTTGCTAACTAAAGCGGGGTATAAATGTAAGCGCGCCGGCGGATAATTTCTTGTGATAAGGGGCATATCTTTGTCCCATCCCAAAAGTAAGACCCCACGGGCTGTACTTCGGTACTATCCCGTGGGTATCTTCTTTTGCGATAGAACAAATCTAACCCCTTCTGACAAGAAATTAGGTCGTGCTGCCCGGTATGTTCTTGTTTGTTTCGCTTGTTCCAAGCGACAACTACGTTAAAGAGGCCAAAGGGAGTTTAGGGAGTTTAAGGAATTTAGGGAGTTTAGCGTTTCGTTTGATACCACCCTTAATAACCCTTAATAACCCTTAACAACCCTTAATAACCCTTAAATGCCTTACTTTTCAGTTTTCAGTTTTCACTTTGTAAAAAGGCATAGCCTTTTACACAGTCATCACCTCTTTCTCCTTCTTATCCAACTCGGCATCGAGTACTTTGGTGAACTTCTCAAGGAGCTTCTGTACCTGTGCCTCGCCATCTTTCTGCTCGTCCTCAGACATACCATCCTTCTGAGCCTTCTTGAATGCCTCAACAGCATCACGGCGTGCGTTACGGAGGCTGATACGTGCAGTCTCGCCCTCGGCCTTAACCTTCTTCACGATCTCCTTACGACGCTCCTCGGTAAGAGGTGGGATAGATAGGCGGATATGCTCGCCATTGTTTGATGGTGTGAGACCGATATTTGAGTCGATGATAGCCTTCTCGATAGGGCGAATCATATTCTTATCCCAAGGCTGGATAAGTACGGTCTTAGCATCTGGCACTGTGACACTCGCAACACCCGATACTGGGGTCTGTGAGCCATAGTAGTCGATAAATACACCGTTAAGAACATTAACAGATGCCTTGCCTGCGCGGAGGTTAAGCAACTCCTCGACAAGGTGGTCAACGGCACGCTGCATACGGTCGGTTGCCTCGTTTAGAATAGTCTTGGTATCCATAATAGTCTCTATTTATATATTGTTTTATTTCAATGCTTCAGTAATAGCGTTGTCGATAGCCTTGGCAATCTCCTCGTCGTAGCCTACAGCCACATATACAACCTTGCCATCCTTGCCTACAACAACACTGCGTGGGATGTAGTTCGATGCGTACTTCTTGTATATCGACTGATCGCCATCCAAGCCGATATGGAAGGTGTATCCCATCTTATCGATAAAGTTCTCCACAGTCTTGCGCTCCTCGCCACGCGAGATAGGTAGCACCACCAAATCCTCGCCTGCGAAGTGGTCGATGACATCCTTCTGCAAGTGCGACATCTCCTGACGGCAAGGAGGACACCACGTTGCCCAGAAGTTTACCAATACCACCTTACCACGAAGTTCCGAGAGTGTTATGCGCGAGCCATCGAGCATCTCTACGGTGAAGTCGGGCGCAACATCGCCAGCGTGGATAAGTGTTGTAGACTCGATATCCTGCTGTGCTGTAGGAGCATTGCTATCTGTTGCCGATGCCTCTACAGGCCAGAAGATGATAGCCACTACAAGGGCTACAAGCACAAGGAGTAGTGCTGTGAGCGTAAGCGTTGAGCCACGCTTCTTATATGTTCTCTTAATAGCCATAATACGTAATGTTATTAAAGTGTTACAATAGTTCCAATATTCTCGCCTGCAACCACCTTCTCAAGATTACCGATGGTATCCATATCGAATACTATGAGCGAGAGGTTGTTCTCGCGACATAGCGTGAATGCTGTCTGGTCCATAACCTTTAGACGTCGTGCGATGACCTCGTCGAATGTTATGGTGTCGAACTTGGTGGCTGTAGGGTCCTTCTCTGGGTCTGCGGTGTAGATGCCATCCACACGAGTACCCTTGAACATAACCTCTGCTTCAATCTCTATGCCACGAAGAGCCGATGCTGTGTCTGTTGAGAAGTAAGGATTCGATGTGCCACCGCCAATGATAACGACATATCCAGCCTCAAGATACTCGATAGCCTTTGCCTTTGAGTAGTACTCACCGATAGGCTCCATACGAATAGATGTCAACACCTTAGCCTTTACGCCTGCCGACTCCAATGCCGACTGCAATGCGAGCGAGTTAATGATAGTAGCGAGCATACCCATCTGGTCGCCCTTTACGCGGTCGAAGCCACGACCTGCGCCCTGAATACCTCGGAAGATGTTGCCGCCACCGATGACAATACCTATCTCCACGCCCATCTCCTTGATGCGCTTAATCTGCTCGGCGTAGGCATTTAGCACCTCTACGTCGTGACCATAATTCTGCTTTCCCTGCAACGACTCACCACTAAGTTTGAGTAGTATTCTGCGATATTTCGATGTTGCCATAAATATTTTTTGTTATATCATTACTATCTCCCAATCGAATATTTAGCCTCTTTATAAGTTATAAAGACTCTAAATTATGCGAAGATAGTTATTTTTGCCAAATTATACAACTTTTTATCTATCTAATTTCGATTTTAGATGTCGAGAATAATCTTTTTACGCTAATAGTCGAAGGCATTACAAAAAAATCACTATATTTGTAAATTGATACCTGCCACATTGGTGGGTCGTAAAAGGAAGAAGAAATGGGTGCGGAGTACAACTATCTATATCGAGTGAATAGTCCAGAGGAACTGCGTAGGCTAAGCGTCAAGGAGTTGAAGGCTTATGCCGACGAGTTGCGTCGTTATATCATCGAGTGTTGCGCTGTAAACCCCGGACATCTCGGCTCGAGTCTCGGTACGGTGGAACTTACCATCGCACTGCACTATGTCTACGCTATGCCCGCTGATCGTATTGTATGGGATGTAGGACATCAGGCGTATGCACATAAGATTATCACCGAGCGTAGAGATCTCTTCCCCACAAACCGCACATATGGTGGTATTAGTGGCTTCCCGCGTATGGCGGAGAGCAAGTACGACTCCTTTGGTGCAGGACACTCTTCGGTGAGTATTTCAGCGGCTTTTGGTATCGCTAAATCGTTGGAGATGAGCGGTAATAACAACCACGTTGTGGCAGTCATAGGCGATGGCGCGCTTACGGGCGGTCTTGCCTTTGAGGGTTTGAATAATGCTGGTGCATCGCCCAAGACCGACCTTCTTGTTATCCTCAACGACAACGAGATGTCTATCGACGAGCCTGCGGGAGCGTTGGACCGCTACTTGGTGCGTATATCCACATCGCAGTGGTATAACAACCTCAAGAGTGTGCTATGGCGCGGTCTCTCGGTTGTGCCACCACTACACCGCTTTATCCGTAAGGCTGGAAATGCTGTAAAGCAGGGGCTCCTTAAAAATAGCAATCTCTTCGAGAGCCTTAACTTTCGCTACTTTGGACCTATCGATGGTCACGATATAGAGACCCTTGTAAGCACATTGACGGCACTAAAGGCTATTGGTGGTCCGAAATTGTTGCATATAAAGACAAAGAAGGGTAAGGGCTATGCCACTGCCGAGGCAAACCCTGCGGTATGGCACGCACCAGGTCGTTTCGATGTGGCTACAGGTGAGCGAGTCAAGAGCGCGTATGTGGCCGATAGATACCAAGATGTCTTTGGTACTACGCTTCTCGACCTTGCAAAGGAGGATGAGCGTATCGTGGGTGTTACACCCGCTATGCCATCGGGCTGTTCGATGAATATTATGATGCGCGAGATGCCCGAGCGTTGCTTCGATGTAGGTATTGCCGAGGGGCACGCTGTTACCTTCTCGGCGGGTCTTGCTGTGGGTGGCAGTCGCCCATTCTGCAACATCTACTCATCCTTTATGCAACGTGCCTACGACAATGTTATCCACGATGTGGCGTTGCAAAACGTACCGGTAGTCTTGTGTCTCGACCGCGCTGGTATCGTTGGCGAGGATGGTGCTACGCATCACGGTGCTTTCGACCTTGCATACTTGAGTTGTGTGCCAAACCTTACTGTCGCTGCACCACGCAACGAGTGGATGTTGCGCCAGATGATGTATACAGCCTCAAAGGCAGATCACCCTACTGTTATCCGTTACCCACGCGGTATTGGCGAGGGTGTGGAGTGGAAGAATACTCCGTTTATAACCATTGAGGAGGGTTGTGGCGAGCAGTTGCGTGAGGGTAAGGATGTTGCTGTTATCGCTATTGGCACTATGGCAAATGTGGCTCTTAGAGCCACAGAGCGCAGCGAGCGCAGTGTTGCTGTCTACGATTTGCGCTATGCTAAACCTTTAGATACTAAGATGTTGGATGATATAGCATCGCGTTTCGATAAGATTATCACCATTGAGGATGGTATTATCCGAGGCGGTGTTGGCGAGAGTGTATCGGCATATCTTGCCCGTTTGGGTGGCAACATTAAGGTTGTCAACCTCGGTATCGACGATTACTTTGTTGAGCACGGCAAACCTTCGGAGTTGTATGCCGAGTGTGGCTATGATGATGAGGCTTTGCTTAAGTCTATTGAAAATATTTAGAAAGGTATGTTTGAATTAGAAAAGAGTATAATAGAGGAGGCGTGGAACGACCGTTCTATGCTTCAGAATGATGATGTTAAGGATGCTATCCGTCGCGTTGTGGAGGCTGTAGATAAGGGTGTCGTTCGCTGTGCCGAGCCTATCGACTTGGAGAAGAGCGAGTGGCAGGTTAACGAGTGGGTTAAGAAGGCGATTATTATGTACTTCCCTATCCAGACTATGCGCACTATGACGGCTGGCGAGTTGGAGTGGTACGATAAGATGGAACTTAAGCACGGCTACGAGGAACTTGGTGTGCGTGTTGTGCCACAGGCTGTTGCCCGCTATGGCGCATATATCGCTCCTGGTGCTATCCTTATGCCGTCATATGTCAATATCGGTGCATATGTAGATAGTGGCACTATGGTAGATACTTGGGCTACGGTAGGCTCTTGCGCGCAGATCGGTAAGAATGTACACCTCAGCGGTGGCGTTGGCATCGGTGGTGTACTTGAGCCAGTGCAGGCATCGCCAGTTATTATCGAGGACAACTGCTTTATCGGCTCACGCTCTATCGTTGTTGAGGGTGCGCATATCTGTCGCGAGGCTGTCCTTGGCTCAAATACCGTTATCACAGGCTCAACGCATATCATCGACGTAACAGGCTCAGAGCCAGTTGAGTATAAGGGTTATGTACCACCACGCTCGGTTGTTGTGTCGGGTACATATAACAAGAAGTTCCCTGCAGGCGAGTATGGTGTTCAGTGCGCCTTGATTATCGGCAGAAGAAAGGAATCAACCGACAAAAAGACCTCGCTTAACGACTGCTTGCGCGACTTTGCGATATCGTAGCGGGTGGAGCATTTTATATTTGTAGTTAATGAATAAATAATACTTAAATATTATGAGTGAAAACCAAATTATCAATGCTCCTACGAAGAGTTCAAAAAATTGGGTTGCGACCTTGCTATTTTTCCTGTTTTTGGGAGGCTTAAGTGTACATCGTTTCTATGTAGGTAAGATAGGCACGGGTATTTTACAGATACTTACTGCTGGCGGTTTAGGTATTTGGTGGTTAATTGACTTTATCTTAATTGTCTCAGGAGCATTTACTGATTCCAAAGGTCATAAGATTCAGCCATAATTGCGCATAATATTGGACTATTAAGCAGATAGCTATCAATTTAAGACGGCAATCCAATGGAGTGTCGTCTTATTTTATATTCTCTTTTTAACATCACAATTTGTGATGGCAAGGGAGGTTAGGGAGTTTAGAGAATTTAGCGAGATTAGTGTTTCGCTTGATACCATCTCCTTAATAACCCCTAATCACCCTTAATTACCCTTGATAACCTTTAATCCCCACTACTACCTTGAAAATAATTTCTGGTATTTATTTTGCAGATTGTAATAAATGTATTACATTTGCAATATGAGAACTATGATAAGAAGTGCAGAATTCGATGAGTTTTACAACGCGTTACCTGTAAATGTTCAGAACAAGGTAAAATATGCGATGAACATTTTAGCAGATGTAAAGGTTGTAAATACCAAGTTGGTAAAGAAGCTTGTAGACACAGATTTCTACGAGTTGCGCATCTCGGTAGGTAATGAGTATAGGGTTATTCTCTTTACCATTGACCACGAAAATTTTATTGAAGCCGAGCAGATACTTCTTTTGAATGGTTTTATGAAGAAGTCCACAAAGGACTATAAAAAGGAGATACAAAAAGCAGAACAAATTTTAAACAGTTTACAGCAATGAGACCAAAGATTGACATTAACAAACTCAAACATCTTCCTACCACCGAGGATATGTTTGTCGATGAGTACGGAGCAAAGGGTACTGCTTCGCGTGATGAGTTCGATGCGAAGTCTCGTGCTTGGTACTATGCCGAGGTGTTGAAAAATGCCCGCAAAGCCGCAGGAATAACCCAACAGCAGCTTGCAGATAAGATTGGCAAGAAGCGAGAGTATGTGGCTATGCTTGAAAAAGGTGAAACCGATATGCAGCTCTCTACATTCATTATGATTTCGGAGGCTGTCGGTCTAAAGTTCGCGCTAACCTACTAACAAGAGGAAAAAAGGCTCTCATCATTGCGAATATAATCTCTTTATAGCGACTACGTTTAATAAAAAATTCTTACCTTTGCATTTTAGAAATAAAACCTAACAAGATATGATTACTAAAATCGAACAAATATTAGCCGAGATTGAGGCGTTTGCGCCTAAGAGTGCCGCTGAGGTGGAGGCGTTCCGTATCAAAATTTTGGGTAAGAAGGGCGAACTTGGTGCCTTGATGGAGGAGTTCAAGAGCGTGCCTGCGGAGCAGAAGCGCGAACTTGGTCAGAAACTCAACAACCTCAAGAATGTAGCAACCGAGCGCATCAACAACCTAAAGGAGGAGTTGGGCAATGCTGCCGCTATGAGTGCATCGAAGATTGATGATATGACACGCCCTGGCTCCGAGGAGGCTGTAGGCTCACGTCATCCTATCTCAATCGTTAAGAATGAGATTGTTAGCATCTTCTCTCGCCTTGGTTACACCGTAGCCGATGGTCCAGAGATTGAGGACGACTGGCACGTTTTCTCTGCGCTTAACTTCCCACCAGAGCATCCAGCGCGTGATATGCAGGATACATTCTTTATCGAGAGCCGTCCTGATGTAGTATTGCGTACCCACACATCATCTATTCAGGTGCGTACTATGGAGCGTCAGAAGCCTCCTATCCGCGTTATCTGTCCAGGTCGTGTGTTCCGTAACGAGGCTATCTCTTACCGCGCACACTGTATCTTCCATCAGATTGAGGGACTTTACATCGACCGCAATGTATCGTTTGCCGATATGAAGCAGTCGTTGCTATACTTCGCAAAGGAGTTGTTTGGCGAGCAGGCACAGATTCGTATGCGCCCATCATACTTCCCATTCACCGAGCCATCAGCAGAGGTAGATGTATCTTGCTCTATCTGTGGCGGTAAGGGCTGTGGCGTATGTAAGGGTACTGGTTGGTTGGAGATTATGGGTTGCGGTATGGTTGACCCTAATGTCCTCACAGCCAACAATATCGATCCAAAGGAGTTCTCGGGCTTCGCGTTTGGTATGGGTATTGAGCGTATCGCAATGCTTAAGTATGGTGTTGGTGACTTGCGCTTGTATTTCGAGAACGACGTTCGTTTCCTCAACCAATTTGAGTCTGCCCTCTAATAGAGTATAGTAGATTAGACAAAGTGAGGGTGGCTAATGTCTTTTTGGTCACCCTTATATTTTTAGATATGAGTAGGTTAAGGGGTATATTTTTGATGCTTATATGTGCTGTGGTGGTCTCTACTGCTGTGGCACAGGAGCGCACTACCCTACCCGACTCTCTCTCTGTTGGCTATCGCCATATAAATGCTGTCAAGGAGTTATCCATAAGGCGCGATACGGCGAAGGCGCGACATATGTGGAGCGAGATTATCGAGGAAGATAGTGCCTATGCCCCTGCGTTATTCTACCTCAGCATCACCGACCGCAACCGCGAGCAGAGTTTGCGCTATGCTCATAGAGCCTTTGCATCGGATAGTACGAATAAGTGGTATACGGCAAACTATGCCGAGCAGTTGGTATCCGCGGGCAAGTACACTCGTGCCATACCTATTTTCCGTCGCTTGATGCGTATAGACCCCACTAATATCCGTTCGTACCACGCCCTTGCGGTGATATATGGTTATAACGGTATGCCCTATTCGGCAATATCGATACTCGACTCTGCGGAGTTGCGCATAGGCTACAACTACTACCTCGCGGATATCAAGCAGGAGTTGTTGTTATCGACACACCAGTATGATCGTGCTGTTGTCGAGGGAAAGCGTCGTATCGATGAGCATCCATATGATATTGAGGCGATTACGAAACTTGCGGATATATATGCCGTTGCTGGACGCGACTCGTTAGCACGTGCTACATACGAGCGAGCCTTCAAACTAGATACCACAAACGTGCAGACCATAGTGGCCATTGCCGACTACTACTCACGTCTGGGCAATACCACCCGTATGCTCGACTATGAGCAACATCTTTTCCGTAGCGACAAACTCGATATAGATACCAAAATGCACCGTCTATCGCAGTACACTGTAGATATGAACTTCTACGCTGCGAACTACCATCGTGTGGGTGGTATCATCCGTCAGATGGCTATCGAGTATCCAAATAATCGTGATGTAAGGGGTGTATACGCCCAGCATCTTATCTATGGTGGCGACCACGGTCAGGCGTTGGAGTATCTTCTACGCCACCTTGAGGGTGATGATGTCCAGCCAGCAGATTTTCTTCTTGTCATCCAGTTGGAGCATTATCTCGGTCTTAACGACCAGATGAACAGGGATATGGCGCGTGCCTTGGAGTTATTTCCGCACGATACGGACCTGCTATCGTTGTACTCCTATATATGTAGTGAGCGTGGCGATTACAAATCTGCGATATCGGTTTTGGAGTGGGCATTGGTAGGTGTCAAGGATGACCTACAGCGCAGTTCGCTAATGGGCAACATTGGCGATATGTACCACGAGATGGGCGACGATAAGAGTGCCTTTCGTTACTATAAGCGCGCCCTTGCTCTCAACGAGGATAACGCTTTGGTGTTGAATAACTACGCATACTTCCTCAGTCTCTTGGATAAGAATTTGGATGAGGCACTCGTTATGGCGGAGCGTGCAGTGTCGTTACAGCCTAACAACGCCTCATATGCCGATACCTACGCTTGGGTGTTGCACCGCTTGGGTCGCAATGAGGAGGCAAAGAGGGCTATGCGTCAGGCGTTGACGTTAAGTTCGCAGATGGATGCCTCGTTGCTTATGCACTATGCCGATATATTGTGGGCCTTGGGCGAGAAGTTTATGGCGGAGACCTACTGGCAGAAGGCTGTGGAGCGTGGCTACGATAAGGGGCTTATGGAGAGCCATATAAAAGATATTAAATCGCAGAAGTAATGTCAAAAATCATCAAGATACTAACCATACTCCTACTACTCACTACCCCACTCTCGGGTGTTGCGCAGGATAAAAAGACCGAGGAGCAACGCCGTCGTATGGAGCAGTACAAGAAGGAACTTGCCAAGGCAAAGGAGGAGGTTGAGAAGGTAAAGAAGGATAAGAAGAGTGCCAAGAAGCAGGTCACTGCCATAGAGCAGGAGATGCGTACACGCAATGGTTATATCAAGGAGGTTGAGGATGAGCGTAAGGGTGTGGAGCGCGATATCAAGTTTTGCGATGCTGAGGTTGACTCTTTGGAGAGGGTGTTGGAGCATAACCGTCAGGTATATGCCGAGGCTGCGCGTGTAGCATATCGCAACTATCGTCAGAACAACGCCTCAAACTATCTCTTTGCCTCGAAGAGCCTCACGGAGGCAGCACGTCGTATGGCAGAGATTGAGCATATAACAGCACAGCGCAAGGCGTTGGCAGATAGCATTGCCTCGCAGTCGTCGAAGATAGCCTCACAGCGCGAGACTCTACAACATAGGGTAGATGAACTCGACTCTATAAACCGTATTTTAAAGCGTGAGAAGCGTGTTTTGGAGGACAGCAGGGTAGAGGCACAACGAGCCTATAATAAGCTCTCAAAACGCGAGAAAACCGCCATTGACGAGCAACGTAAACAGCAGAAGCAGTACGACAATGCCGTTGCCGAACTTCAGAAGATGCTTAAGGGCAATAAGGTAGGTGCAGGCTTTTCGCGTAATACCCGCGGTTTGAACCTTCCAGTGGAGGGTGGAACGCTTTCCGAGCAGGGCTTCGGTGCAACAATTACGGGCAAGAAAGGCGATGCTGTGCGTACCATCCACGAGGGTCTTGTGCAGGAGATTCAGTACAAAAAACTAACAAACAGATATACCATCTTCCTTGGTTACAACGAGTATCTTGTGACCTACACAAACCTTAGTTCGGTATGTGTTAAGAAGGGCGATGTGGTGAAGAAAGATCAGAAGATAGGCGTTATCGGTGGTGGCGTAGACAGCGACGACAAGCCCTTTGTGCGCTTGGCTATTTACGACTCCAAGACCGAGAAACCGTTGTATGTATCCGACTTTTTCAAAAAACTATAGCGACTATGATACACTTCTATAACCAAGATTGCAACTACCTTCCACCCAAACGTCTTATCCTACGTCGTTGGATAGAGGAGGTTATCAATAGCGAGGGCTATCAGGTGGGCGAGATAAACTACATTTTCTGTGGCTCGGAGTACCATCGTCAGATGAATCGCGACTTTATCGGTCACGACTACTATACAGATATCATCACCTTCGAGGAGCGTGAGGGTAGGGTAGGAGAGCATATCGTTTCGGGCGAGGTGTATATCGATGTTGCTACTGTTGAGGATAATGCTCCACAGTATAACGCTCTGCCTATCAATGAGATGCGTAGAGTAATCGTTCACGGTGCGTTGCACCTATGTGGTCATAAGGATAAGACTGCGTGGGCAGAGAAGAATATGCGACGTATGGAGAATAAGTATCTTAAACTACTTAGAGAGAAGTACCTATGAGGCTCTGTTACGATATAGTTGTTATCGGTGCGGGTCACGCTGGCTGTGAGGCGGCATCTGCTGCGGCACGTCTCGGCTCGCGCACACTGCTCATCACGATAGATATGGAGAAGATAGCCTCTATGTCGTGTAATCCTGCTGTTGGTGGTGTTGCTAAAGGTCAGATTGTCAGAGAGATAGATGCCCTCGGTGGCAAGATGGGTCGTATTACCGATATGAGTACCATCCAGTTCCGTATGCTCAACCGCTCCAAGGGTGCTGCGATGTGGAGTCCTCGCGCCCAGTGTGATAAGGCGGAGTTTTCGCGCCTGTGGCGTAGGGAACTTGAGAATACGCCTAATCTCTATTTGTGGCAAGATTCTGTTACGGAGATATTGGTAGATGGCGAGGGCGAGAAAGTGCGTGTAAGGGGCGTTAAAACGCGAATGGGCGTAGAGATTGAGTGTAGTAGGGTAGTCCTTACTGCGGGAACGTTCCTCGATGGTATGATGCACTGTGGCGATGCACAGACCGAGGGTGGTAGAGCAGGCGATCAGGCATCACACGGCATAACCGCACAACTACGTTCGCTTGGCTTTGAGTCGGGACGTATGAAGACGGGTACTCCTGCACGCCTTGATGCACGAACTATCAATTTCGACGCGTTGGAGATGCAAGAGGGTGATAGTCAGCCTTGTAAGTTTTCGTATGATACTGATACAGAAGTAGTTAAGCATCAGTTACCTTGTTTTATGGTATACACATCGAAGCGAGTACACGATATTTTGCGTACTGGTTTCGAGCGTTCGCCACTCTTTAATGGTACTATATCTGGTATCGGTCCTCGCTACTGTCCGAGCATCGAGGATAAGTTAAGAACCTTTGCCGATAAGGAGCAACATCAGTTGTTCTTGGAGCCTGAGGGTCGCAATACCAATGAGTATTATCTCAATGGTTTCTCTTCATCCCTCCCTTATGAGGTACAACTTGAGGCTTTGCACAACATTGTAGGCTTTGAGGATGTCCACGTCTACCGCCCTGGTTATGCTATCGAGTACGACTATTTCCCACCTACGCAACTTAGCCATACCCTCGAGACAAAGTTGGTCGAAGGTCTATATTTTGCAGGTCAGGTGAATGGTACTACGGGCTATGAGGAGGCAGCAGCGCAGGGTCTTATGGCGGGTATCAATGCGCACCGCTCGTTGCGTGGCGAGGAGGGTATTGTGCTTAAGCGTGATGAGGCGTATATAGGAGTCTTGATTGATGACCTTGTTACGAAGGGTGTCGACGAGCCTTACCGTATGTTTACTTCGCGCGCCGAGTATCGCATCTTGTTGCGTCAGGATAATGCCGATGTTCGACTCACACCACTCGGTCACGAGATAGGTCTTGTGTCGGAGCCAAAATATGAAAATCTGCTCAAAAAAAATAGGGCTGTAGAATCGCTTATTTCGATGCTCCGTAAGAGTGCGGTGAAAATAGGCGAAATTGACAACTATTTAATTTCGATAGGAGAAGAGCCACTTTCGCAAGGAAAAAAGCTTTACGATATAGTTTTGCGCAGTAATGTGACTATAAATTCGCTCAAAAATGAATTTCCTAAACTAAAATCGTTTATTGAGAGTAATAATTTAAGCGATGAGGTTGTCGAGCAGGCGGAGATTCAAATCAAATATCGAGGCTATATAGAGCGCGAGAAATACTATGCTGAGAAGATGCACCGCCTTGAGGAGATTGCTATTCCTGTAAATTTCGATTATAATGCACTGCAGTCTTTGACTATCGAGGCACGCCAAAAGTTATCGCGTATCCGCCCTGAAACTATAGGTCAGGCATCGCGTATCCCTGGAGTATCACCCGCAGATATTAATGTTTTGCTTATAAAGTTTGGACGATAGGTTCAGCGTTCCACGGGGAACATATCAATTAGTAATTAGAAATTAGTAATTAGTAATGGTTTCGCTTGTTCCAAGCGACAACTACGTTGAAAGGGCAAAAGGGGCAAAAGGGGCCGAAATAATTAGTAATTAGTAGAGAGTAATTAGTAATGGTTTCGCTTGTTCCAAGCGACAACTACGTTGAAAGGACCAAAGCGGACCAAAGGGGACCAAAGGGGATATTCGTATTAAGATTACCCTTTAAGCCCTTTTCTGCCCCTTTTTAAATCTCGCGCGAAGCGCACCTTACCTTTGAGGCAAAACTTCGTAATGCCTCGACTTTGCTACGGCTCGGCATAACAAGTAAACTTGTTCTGCACTCGCCTTAATCGCAAAGTTCAGTTTTCAGTTTTCAGTTTTCCCCTTCGGACCCCTTATCACAAGAAATATTTCTCAGGAGAAGGAGCAAAAATAATTAGTAATTAGTAGAGAGTAATTAGTAATAGTTAAAAGGCTTTGCCTTTTTGCACAGAAGATGGGGATGC
>JAGCKG010000126.1 GCA_017647625.1 Alistipes sp.
CCGTAGGGTTGAAGCCCTCAGGGATAGATGTTACGCTCCTGAGGTCGAGATAGCCACCTACCGTAGGGTTGAAGCCCTCAGGGATAGATGTTACGCTACTGAGGTAGAGAGAGTCACCTACCGTAGGGTTGAAGCCCTCAGGGATAGATGTTACGCTCCTGAGGTCGAGAGAGCCACCTACCGTAGGGTTGAAGCCCTCAGGGATAGATGTTACGCTACTGAGGTCGAGAGAGTCACCTACCGTAGGGTTGAAGCCCTCAGGGATAGATGTTACGCTCCTGAGGTCGAGAGAGCCACCTCCCGTAGGGTTGAAGCCCTCAGGGATAGATGTTACGCTCCTGAGGTCGAGATAGCCACCTACCGTAGGGTTGAAGCCCTCAGGGATAGATGTTACGCTACTGAGGTAGAGAGAGTCACCTATTTTCTCCTTACCTGTTGCTTGCTCTATTGTCAAGCCATACTTTTTACAAAAATCTTTAAGTGTCATAATCTATAGTAGTTTCTGTTGTTTCTCTGCTTGCTCCTGTTCTATCTTGGTTACGCGCTCTATCTCGGCATCAACGATGCGCTCAGCGTCAGCGCGGAATGTTCTGTTACGAGTGCTATTGAGCTTCTCGCACTCTCGCTGCCAGTGGCGCATCTTGACCACGGTGTCGTAAAACTCCTTTGCGTTCATACTATCTTCCACTTGATCCATAACCACCAACGCCTCTGTCGCTATCGCTTAACTCGTTTACCTCCTCAAACACTACCTCTGGGTAAGGGATGATGATGAGCTGTGCTATGCGCTCTCCAACGCGGTAGGCGTTAGTGCCGCCCTTGCGGAACTTAGCCATAATCTCGCCACGATAACCGCTATCTATGACACCTACAGAGTTGCTCAATGTGAGGTGTGTGTTGGCTATGCTACTGCGTGGGAACACAAGACCAACATATCCCTCTGGTATCTCTACCGCCACGCCTGTGCCGTAGTGGAGCATTCCATCATCGTAGTAGCAAGAGGATGCGTAAAGGTCGTAGCCCGCATCTGATGTGTGCGCCTTTGTGGGCAAAATAGCCTTGTCGTTGAGTCGCTTGATTTTTACATTCATACTCTTATAGCGTTATGTTATTCGTAAATATATCTCCAACCAGTGACCACAAGACGATCTGTTGTTCCATCGTCAATACACCAAAATGGTCTGCCCTTTATTTTGGTGAGCGACTTATTAAGATGACCTGTACATACAACATTCTTGCTTGTGTCAAATAATAGGTTAGTCCTGTCGAACATTATAAGAATTGTCTTATCATATTCAGGCAGCTCAACATCTGGAGAGTGCCACTGTGTTAGACGACGATATTCGTCTGCTACGCCTTGCTGGTAGGCGCTGTCAATTGTTGTGTTGTTGGTTGTTGTCATAGTTAACTCGCCTTATATTGTTGTATCTTTCGTATCTGTTCTGTGCCCTGTTGGAACATTTTTAGTATCTCGTCATACTCCTTTGGTCGGCTGTTTGCCTTGCCCCTACATTGCACCACTTCAAATGTTTTGAGGTTGAACTCCACTGTTGCTACTCGGTTGTCTTTATTGTCGCGGACTGAGAATATCAAACAATCCTTGCGCTTGTAGTATTCGTTTGTGAATACGCAGTGTCGCATAGCTTCGCCCTCTTGCATAAATGCTTTCACATCAGGCAGAACTGAGGCGTGGAGTGCGCCTTGCGTGAGCACAACCCCTAAGAAGCGTCCTTTGTGTTTCTTGTATTGAGCCTTTGCTTTGGCGCAACTCTCAAGTTGTGCTAAGTTTCTTCGTCGCTCCTGTGCCACTCGTTCTCGTTCTTCAATTATTCGCTTTCGATGCATAAGTTTGTCGTGTTCATATCTGAGATTAGCCGGACATACATACTTAGCGTTATGCGTGTCGATGTTAAAATAATCGAGCAATTCAATGTAGTCACACCACATACTTGCATCCTTTATGCGATAGCCGTTGCGTGTGGCGATGTTGATTGCGTGTCTGAGCCTTGAATAACCTCCGTGTCTTATGTATTGTGCAAGCATAGAGTACTGCCTTTGCTTGATTAGTGTCTCGGCATTGTTGTCGGTAAGCAAACGCGCCATAATGGTTGAAGGCGCTATTGTTTGACATCGTACTGTATAACCGTGCTTGCGCAACTTTGGTAATACTTCTGCTCCAGGACATATGTTCGCCCAAATGTTGTATTTGCCTACTGCATAACCATATGATGTTGGTTGACGTATTTCCATTTCCGAGCACCACGACCAACCTCCGCTAAAACCCCAACAGGGAATTGTGCGAGCTATATATGTTCTGTGTCCGCATTCATCTATCCACTCTTGCACTACTTCGCAATATGTGTGATGTGTCGCTTGCCCTCGCCTTGAATATCTCCGTGCCTCGTAATGTCTTACTACTTGATAGCCGCCTATTACGGATAACTGCGTGAAATATACATTCTCATCTAGTTTCAGTCTACGACTGCGCTCGACCTTGAGTTTTGCTCCGCATTTAGGACATACGCATCGCTTGTCGTTGTCTATCGGAGCGAATATCGCACCACAGTCTGAGCACCACGCCACCTGCTTTGTGGCAAAGGCTGCGTGTGTGAATATCGCCCTGCGCGCCCACTTTTGCTGTGCTGCCGACAGCGGTGGCAACTGTTGCGCAAGCCTCATTATTTCTCGTTGTTTGTTGTTGCGTGGTTTCATAACCTAAAAGAGTGTTGGTGTGTCTGTAGTTGTAGGTGTTGTTCGCTTAATCTTTTTTGCAGGTGCTTGCATCTTTTTTACCTGTTCCTCGATATAGCGCTCTTCTGCCTCGCGTTGTAACTCTACTTTGCGAGCTTCTGATACCTCAGGTGTTGCCGGAACTACGACCTGGCACGCAGGAACTTTACCCACCTTAATATCTGTCTCATCGTAGTAGTGTACTGCAAGCCCTAACACTTCCTCGTCCGTCAAGGCATTTACACCCATACGCTGTACCTCTGAGATAATGTAGTTGCAACACTCTTCGATGCTCTTGCCCTCTCGCTGGTAAGCCTTAGCAAACAGCGGGTCGCTTGCCGCTCGCTCGTTGAGCATTGCCTTGATAGCTTGGTTAAAGCTGATTGATGCTTTGTTTTCCTTTGTCATAATGTTGTTGCTTTATTAGTTGTTGTTTTTGTGTTGTTTTATTGGTTTTTAACGCATTTTAATCTCGTGATTGATAAATTTATTGCTTTATGGGTTAAAATGCGGGAAATCGCCTAATTTGTACGTTTAACCGCGTATTTTACATTGCGACCTGTGTGGCGGGGTATGATATTGGGGTCAGCAGCTTCTATTAACTCGAACACTGGAGCATTAAGAAGTAATCTCACCATTGTCGCATCTATCTCGATGCGGATAATAGCTCGCATCACCTTTGTTGCGTCATCATCGCGGAGCTTCTCGCATATCTCACGTATCGCATTTATAAATGGCTCGGGGAATCGTTTCTTCGTTTTATCCTCCTGTTCCCACGCTTTGGCTGCGGCGATCCTGTTTTTTATCTTTTGGCCGTTACCACGTTCCCAGCCTTGAGCCTCGTAGTGGTTGTAGAAGCGCTCAACCTCGTATGCAGGTTTCTCAAAGTTTTTAAGAAAAAAGATTTTGAAAATAATGTCTCTCTCTTTGTCCTCGCGCGTATGCGCGTTATCTGTACATAAAGAGATATTATTATTATTTAATTGTTTAATTATTACATTGTTGTTATTATTGTGTCCGTTGTTTGTCCGTTGTTTGTCCGTTGCTGGAGTGTTAGTTTGCCCGTTATTTTGTTCGTTGCTCTCGGAAATTTCACACTGGTATCTATCGTAATTACAGATAGTTATGATAGTGTATTTGTTCGTTGATCTGCACGTTATTTCGCCCGTTGATTTTAGACGCTTTATACAAGTTCTTGTCTGTTGCTCTGAAAGATTGAGAGCCTCCATAATCTTGGATGTTGTGGTCAATATCTGCCCACGCTTAACAACTTGTCCCTGCCACTTCCTGTCGGTATGGCTGGCGTTAAGCAGTAGCCATATAAACATCTGCACCATCTCTGGCTTACCAAACCATTCCCACTGCAAGAACTTCCTATGTAGTGTTACCCAACCTTCCATAACTACTTATTAAACCATACATTAGTTAGTTGTTTTTGTCCTGAATATACCGCCCAGATGCCTGATGCGCGCTGCCTTACCTCAAGGTTATCTACACGCCCAAATCGTTTGTAGTTACCACAGATATCGACTACCCATCCCACCTTACCTGCGCTTGGTCGTATTGCCCTGCCTACCATCTGGTAGTACAATGCGAGTGACATCGTAGGTCGTGCCAGCACCACTGTATCAAGCTCTGGAAAGTCGAAGCCTGTCGTCAATACACCTACATTGGTTACAACCTTGATACCACCACCCTTAAACACTCGCAGTATGCGCTCTCGCTCGTTTGCTGGGGTGTCGCCTGTAACGACTGCAGCCTTGTCCCCCAAAGCCTTTGCAAGTGCCTCTGCCTCCTCAATAAAGCGCGTAAACACCAATATCGAG
>JAGCKG010000127.1 GCA_017647625.1 Alistipes sp.
ATGCCGAATTTTTTGTGAATGTAATGAATAGAGTAGCCATTGTCAAGCATTCTCATATATTTGAGCAATGCTGCGTAATCGTGTTTTTTGCGCATAAAGAAACCCCAAAAGTTTTTTGTCTAAACTTTTGGGGTCACTTCACAAAGTACAGCCCATCCGTATTTTTTTTTGCCGAGCGTTGCATCTGACCACTTCTGACAACAAAATTGGGGAAGTGCTACCCTGTATGTTTATATATCGCTTGGAACAAGCGAAACTATTACTAATTACTCATTACTCACTACTAATTAAAAACTTAGGGCTACCGAAATTTTCGGTAGCCCTATGTGTTTGTTATATCGTCGATTACTTCTTGAAGTAGCGGTTGTACAAGCCCTCGAAGCCCTTGCCGTGGCGAGCCTCATCCTTAGCCATCTCGTGAACGGTGTCGTGGATAGCGTCGTAGTTGTTCTGCTTAGCCAACGCTGCGATACGCATCTTGTCTGCGCAAGCACCGCTCTCAGCGTTCATACGCTTCTCAAGGTTAGTCTTGGTATCCCATACGCAGTCGCCCAACAACTCTGCGAACTTTGATGCGTGCTCTGCCTCCTCGAAAGCGTAACGCTTGAAGGCCTCAGCAATCTCTGGATAGCCCTCGCGGTCTGCCTGACGACTCATTGCAAGGTACATACCCACCTCGGTGCACTCACCCATAAAGTGGTTGTTCAAGCCCTCCAAAATCTCTGGGTGGTCAACCTTACCATCGCCAATCTTATGCTCGGTAACGAACTCAAGAGCCTTGCCCTCCTCGGCCATCTCGTTGAACTTATCCTTACCTACCTTGCACAATGGACACTGATCTGGTGCCTCGTTACCCTCGTGAATATATCCGCATACTGAACAAATAAACTTCTTTGCCATAATCTTGTAGTTTTTATAGGTTAATATTTATATCTATTTTTATTGGTTTCGTTTTCGTTTCTGGTGCAAATATAAGGGCATTTTTCTTATCTGCAATAGATTTTCCTTAATGATTTTTTATAGTCCTATAAGGTAAGTTTATATATGCTGATTATCAGGCTATTTCTTCTTTAGACCGATAGCAAGTATTACGCCCAATGCCACACCCAAGAGTGCTGCAAACAATACGCGCAACTCGCCAGGGAGCATAAAAGTGATGGTGTGTGCTGGGTACCAGAACAACGGAATGGTCTTCTTAAAGATGAAGCCCCACTGCACATCCCAGTTCACACCCTTGATAAGACGTTGCATAGGGATTGGGGTGATAAGAGCCTTAAGTGAGCCACCGCACTCTGCGATATGAGCATCTGTAATCTTGTGGAATGTCATAAATACAGGCGCGAAGAATGTGTTCATCATAACCGATATTGCTAATGCTACAACGAACTTGCCCCAACTAATACCCTCAGCGTAGAAGCCTGCCACGAGGTCGCCACCGCCCATATTGGTAATAAAGGCAGGGATACCAGCCGAGAATACTGTCATCGCCATAGAGATTGCCATACCGAGGATGCCCCATACAACCATACGAGGCAAAGCACCGAATGTAGGGTGTGTGTATGAGCCTGTAGAGATTCTACAACCGAGCATCTCACCGAGAGTTGAGAGTATTGCAAACTTTAGGAATGCCATAATCATCGCGTGTTCAGCGTTGAATGTCTTATACCACGCATACAACTCTGGAGATACAAAGAATGGCACAAATATCGCCAACATTACAAGGGCGAAGTAAAGATCTTGTCGTTTCATATCATCTATTTATTTATATAGGTAAGAACAAAGGTAGTAAAAAAAACTGAAAAGTGGAAAGTGAAAACTGAAAAGTATGGTATCTGCGATGCGTGCTTATAAAGTGAAAAGTTTTAAAGGGGACTAAAGGGGTAGTTTTCTGCGCCTAATACCAAAGGGACCAAAGCGTCCTAAAGCGGACCAAAGGGGATAAGCAACTTTACTCCCCTTTCTGCCCCTTTTTGCCCTTTTCTGCCCTTTCAGCGTAGCTGTCGCTTGGCACAAGCGAAACAGACACAGACCCACCTGGCAGCACGACCCAATTTCTTGTCAGAAGGGGTTAGATGTGGCCTCGATAAAGAGATTGCCCCAGATGGGACATACTTGTGAAGTGACCCCAAAAGTTTAGACAAAAAACTTTTGGGGTTTCTTTATGCGCAAAAAACACGATTACGCAGCATTGCTCAAATATATGAGAATGCTTGACAATGGCTACTCTATTCATTACATTCACAAAAAA
>JAGCKG010000128.1 GCA_017647625.1 Alistipes sp.
ATTTCGGTCGCTTTTGTGTCTATTTCGGCATCTTTCTCATCTTTCCTCGGTTGCTATGCCCGCATAGCGCCCTCGAAAGAGATAAGAAATCTGTTCGAAATATCCAACAAAATCAACTCGACCTAATTTATAGAACCTCCCATAGCATAATAACTACTTATGCGAAACATACCTTACTTTTCACATTTCACTTTTCACCTCTCACTTTATAATATTTTCGCTGTCCGAGGCGTTATAATTCGGAATAAGAGAATTTTGTAATGACAAGAGGAATACAAAGATTTTTAGTTGTTCTTGTGGCGTTGTTATCAACGCTTACGGTGTGGGGACAGGTATCATTCAAAGTTGATGCCCCTGCCCTTACTGCCCTGGGTGAACCTTTTCGTGTGGAGTTCTCGGTAGATGCCGAGCCAGAGCGAAATAGTTTCAAGGCTCCAGACTTTGAAGGCTTCGATGTTTTGGCGGGACCATCTGTATCTACGGGTCACTCTGTACAATTTGTAAATGGTCGCAAGTCAGCAAGTTACAGCTGTACATATACTTATGTGCTTATGCCCTCCGAGGCGGGTAAGTTTACCATAGGCACAGCATCGATAACTGTTGAGGACAAGAAATACACGACTAAACCTCAGTTAATAGAGGTTATAGCCGAGAAGGTGAGCGAACGCCCTGCAGAGCAGGGTAGTGGCGATACAAAGCAGAAATCATCGCCAGAGAGTCGTATTGCAAAGGATGATATATTGCTACGCCTAAAACTCTCGGATAGAGATGTTTACAAGGGTGAGGCGATACGAGTCTCATTGGTACTATATACAAGAGTCAATATTTCGGATGTCTCGGATGTAAACATCCCTTCGTTCGATGGTTTTTGGTCGCAGGAACTATCTTTCGACAATGTACCCTCGCGCGAAGAGTACAATGGTCGCATCTATGAGACACACAAGATAACAGAGATGCTATTATCGCCACAGCAGAGTGGTCGCATAACCATCCCATCAGCCTCGATGACGGTGCGTACGCCAGTTGAGGTGCAGGGTAATAGACACTTCGACCCATTCTTTGGTGGTAGACAGATACACTACGTCACAAAGCAACTCAAGAGTGAACCTATCACGATAGATGTCCGCGAGTTCCCGCAGGGTGCGCCACGCTCCTTCAAGGGTGCTGTGGGCGACTTCCGCATATCATACCGTATGCCAAGTAGCGAGATTGAGAGCAACTCGGCAGACCAGTTTGAACTTACCATATCGGGTAGTGGCAACCTTAAGTTTATCACTGCGCCACGCTTGAGTCTACCAGATAGTTTCGAGTTGTACGACACCAAGATTGTCGACAACATCAAGGTCACAGCATCGGGAACGACTGGAAGTATCACCTATACCTATCCATTTGTGGCACGTTCGGCAGGTGAGTTTGCTATTATGCCGATAGAGTTCTGCTACTTCGACCCACAGACTAAGGAGTATAAGACGCTTACCACAGAACCATTTACAATTACCATCAAGGATGACGGTTCTACAGTTGCGAAACATAGTGCCGATAACTATGTAAACTACGGCTCTACGATGCGTCAGTTGGATAAGGATATTCGCTTTATCCATATCGGAGCGTTGCCACCAAAGAGTGCTTCAGTCTTGATATTCAGCCCTATATACTGGTTGGTTGTGGTCGTACTATTGGCAATATTCGTCGTTGTATATGTTGTTATGCGGAAGCGCATACGCGATAATCGCAACATCGTAGCACGACGTATGAAGCGTGCCGACAAGGTGGCGATACAGCGACTTCGTATGGCAGAGCGTTCGATGAACGAGGGCAACCGTCACGCCTTCTATGAGGAGACATTGAGGGCTATGTGGGGATATATAAGCGATAAGTTCAACATCCCAGTTGCGAGTCTTACCAAGGAGAAGATACGCGAGGAGTTGTATCGCAGAGGTGTGGCTATGGCTGTGGCGGAGGAGTTCTGTGAGATTATATCGCGTTCCGAGGAGGCGCAGTATGCCCCAAGCACCGAGGGTGAGATGAGTGTTGTCTATGCCGATGCCATCGATGTGATGTCGAAGATTGAGGAAGTAGTAAAACGATAAAGCTGTAGATAGATGAGAATCATATATAATATAATAGGTGTAGTGGCCCTCGCGCTATTTGCGTGTTCAAAGGTTGTGGCGGCCGATGCCAAGACCACTGCCGAGGCTCTGTGGGCTGAGGGTATCGAGGCATATGAGGCGAAGGACTTTCGCTCGGCGGTAGATAAGTTCGAGCATATCGCAGAACTTGGCTACGCCTCGGGAGATCTATATTACAATTTGGCGAACAGCTACTTCAAACTTGGTGAGCAGGCTACAGAGGAGGGTTTGGGTAAGTTCTCTGCGGGAGAACTCGGTCGTGCGGTGCTTAACTATCATCGCGCCCTACGTCTCGACCCTACTATGGAGGATGCTCGTTATAACCTTGAGTTGGCGGTTGACAATACCAACGACACAGAGGCTCTGCCTGAGTCATTTATTGTGACCATATGGCGCAATATGAGCAACCTTGCCCACTCTAATAGTTGGGCTACTGCCTCGCTTGTGATGTTAGGACTTTTGTTGGTGCTTGTAATCTTCTATCTGCTCTCCAACAGTATTACTCTCCGAATGGTAAGTTTCTTCAGCGCGATAATCCTTGTTTTAGGAGTTATCTTTAGCGTCACCTTTGCGTTATATAGTAAGAAGAAGGCGCAGGATGATGATCGTGCTGTTGTCATCTGCAACGACACAACGCCAGTACACGCCTCGCCAGAGAGTGGCTCGAAGGTTATACGTCAGCCTTCGCAGGGTGTTACCGTAAGGGTGTCACGCAACTATGGCGACTGGAGCGAGATTATCTTTGCCGATGGTGAGAAGGGTTGGATACGAAGCGCGAAGATTGAGAAGATTTAATGGGGTGTTATGTCGCAGTTGTTGGATAATGTATGTAGCGAACTTCAGCGTTTGCCCGGTGTAGGTAAGCGTACAGCGTTGCGCCTTGCAATGCACATCCTCAAGATGGAGCCAGAGGTCGCCAACTCGTTGGCATCGAGCATCTCGCGTTTCCGTAACGAGATACGCCATTGTAGTTGCTGTAACAACCTTTCGGATAGTGAGTTGTGTCCTATATGCTCCGATACACAACGTGACCGCTCGACGGTATGTGTTGTGGAGCAGGTGCAGGATTTGATGTCTATCGAGAATACGGGTCAGTACAGAGGTTTATACCACGTCTTGGGTGGCGTGATATCCCCTATGCAGGGCATAGGACCCTCCGATTTGAAGATAGACCTCTTGGCAGATAGACTCCTTACGGGCGAGGTTAAGGAGGTCATCATCGCCATCTCTACATCTGTCGAGGGCGAGACAACGTTGTTCTATCTGCTCAATAGATTGAAGGCATACCCCGATGTTAAGGTCTCTACTATCGCGCGCGGCATAGGTTTTGGTGATGAGTTGGAGTATGTCGACGAACTTACCATTACCCACGCGCTCAAGAACAGACGCGAGGTAGTTAAGGGGTGATATTGGTAGGTTTGCCCCCCGTTTTTGGCGTTTCGCCCCTATGTGGTGGTGCAAAGTTGGCTTTTGGGGTTAAATTTGTAGTAGGAAAAGGTATAACATCTAAATATTGGTATTATGAATAGATTACTTCGTTTTTTGTCGCTCGCTTTGGTGGTGATGCTTGGAGGCTGTACGGCGATGATGGAGTCATCGTCATATGGGTCAAGCGACCTATATATAACCAACAATCGCATAAAGGTTGCCGAGGAACTTACGGCACGCGCCGAGGCACAGAAGGCCGAGGCGGAGGCGCGCAAAGCGATGTGGGAGGCACGTCTTGCCGAGGCGGAGTACTATGCCTCTACGGGCGAGAACTACAACACTATCCTTGCGGATGATTATGAGAGTGCCTATGCGCGCCGTCTCTATGGCTTTAACTCGCCTACATATCGTCTGCCAGCGAGTTATTACAACCTCTCTATAAGTGATGCTATGCGCTACGCCTCGGCATACGACCCTGCATTCTATAATATTATGGTGTCGGGAGATCAGGTGTGGGTAGAGCCTAAGTATGTAACCTCGATGTTTGGTACTTGGGGTGCTACGAATGTCACTTTTGGTATCTATACTTCACCATTCTACTACACTATGTGGGGTTACCCTCACTACTCGTGGTACGACTGGAACTGGAATATGTGCTACAACCCATATCACTGGGGTTGGGGATACTATGCGGGATACTATCCAGGATATTATCCATACTATCACTCGCACTACTATCCACATCATCATCACCATTATCCACATCCACCACAGTATCGTCCTGACCATAAGCCTGGTGGTGGCAATAAGTACCTTACAAGCGATCGTCGTCACTCTTCATCGCGTTACACGTCGCCTGTATCGAACAAGAACTATGGTAAGAACTTGAATGGTGGCACTGTCGGCACATCGATAAGAAATAGCGGTACTACATCTTCGGGTATGAACAGCAGTCGCATCAATGCTGGTACATCAGGCAGTAGTTCACGTTACTCTACTACTTCGGGGCGTAGCACCACAAAGAGTAATAGTAGTAGCAACAGCAACTTCCGCAGTTCGTCATCATCGAGCCGAAGCACTGTATCGAGTTCATCGTCAAGTTCATCGAAGAGTAACTCGTCATCATCGAACTTCCGCTCGTCGTCAAGTTCATCGAGTCGCTCGACAGGTTCGTCATCGAGTTCGTCTAACTTCCGCTCATCGGGAAGTTCCTCATCGAGTCGTTCTTCGAGCGGTGGTGGCGCAACATCCTCTCGACGCTAAACGTGTAACATATAACATTGTATAATATGAAACGCATATATATATCAGCCCTTGTGGCTCTCTTTGCGGGTCTTATCTCGACCTCAAATGTTAAGGCGCAGGTCCTCGACTTCGGTGGTACGGTGCTAAACAACGATATAGCCACGTGGATGGACCTATACGACCTATCTTTCACCTCGCACAACTATGGCACAGCGCGCTCTATGGCTATGGGTAACGCCTTTACTGCACTTGGTGCCGATATGGTGTCGGCATCGCTGAACCCTGCGGGTGTGGCTATGTATGTGGGTGGCGATTTGAGTTTCACGCCTATGGTTACTGTTGCCAAGAGCAACACCTCGGGCGAGGCGTTCTATGCCAATGGCTCGGATGGCTACTTCAGCAATCGTGCAACACGTTTTGTAGTGCCTAATTTCGGTGTTGTCGTGCCAGTATCGATGAGTACAGGTCTGCTGACAAATATAAATTTCGCGGTGTCGTATAACCGCATTGCCGACTTTAACCAGAATCGCCTTATGGCATCGCGCGGTAATAGTGCAGATAACTCTCTTGCTAACTACTTCTGCGAGATGTCTAATGCCGATGACCACAACTTCAAGTTCAATAGCGATGGTCGCTTGGAGTTTGGCGATCCTTTCTACTGGGGTGCGGTGCTTGCATATAAGAATGGTCTTACCAATAGAGATGACAACGGCTGGTTTATCGACCGCATTGGTGCAGATGCCATTATCGACCAGTATTCGTCGCTTGAGACTCGCGGTGCAGTGGATGAGTGGTCCTTTGCTGGTGGCTTCAACCTTGTAGATAAGGTATATCTCGGTATCTCGATAGGTATACAGAGCATCGACTATACGCGCGATACCTACTATGGCGAGGACTACCTCTACGATGGTGGCGACTCGGGCTTGGAGCATCAACTTATGTACACCAACTATATGCAGACTACACGCTACTATGGCACAGGTCATAACTTCAAGTTTGGTGTTACGGCGCGCCCACTACACTGGTTGCGTGTGGGTGTTGCTTACCATACCCCAACATACTATAGTTTAGAGACATACTATGCTGGCGAGATGTGGACTCAGACCTCATATATTAATCCAACGACCGAGAAGGAGCAGATTATTGACGACTATGTGCAGTCTCCAGTATTTGAGGAGTATGGTATCAACTCGTGGCGATACCGCACCCCTTCGCGTCTGCTTACAGGTGTTGCTGTAACACTCGGTAATAGAGCTATTCTCTCTGCCGACTATGAGCGCAGTTGGTATCAGACACTCCGCCTTCAGGAGTCTACTATAGTAGGTCTTGATGATGTCTATAAGTCATATTTCAAGGATGTGTTCAAGGCAAACAATACTCTCCGCTTGGGTGTTGAGTGCTATCTACTCCCTGCTATGGCTCTACGCGCAGGATATATCTGGAGCAATAGTGCCATTAAAGAGGACTACACCCTCGCTATTACCTCGCGCCCTATAGCAACATCCCAAACATTTGCAACGGCGGGTCTTGGTCTTCATCTTAACAAGACCACATACCTCGACTTTGCATATCAGTATGGCACTACACACTACACCTCTATGCAACCTTTCTATGTTACCGAAACATACGATGGTGTAACCACAGCAACTATTGAGAGTGCAATATTTGATACCAAAACAAAGAGGCATAATATAGTGGTGACATTAGGTGTCCGATTCTAAATATCTATCCATAAAGCGGACATCTACTTCCGCTAACAAAAATAGATGCGAGTGGGCAGAACGTTTAAGTACTGCCTATTCGCATTTTTTTGCCGAGCGTAGCACTCGACACCCTTCTGGTAAGTAATTAGGTGTTGCGCTGGGGTAGGGGAGTTTTATTTTTTGGTCATTTTCTCTTTGTTCCTATTGTAACCTTACAGTGCAAAAATATTCTTTAATGCGAGAATTTTTGCCCAATATTTGCACGATTGATAATTTTTGCGTATCTTCGCTAAATAATGATGGATAACCGTACTAAAACGATACGATTATGACAGAAGAGAAAACCCGTTACAATGATGCTGAACTTGAGGAGTTCCGTCTATTGATAGAGCAGAAACTTCAGTCGGCACGCGCTGATTACGAGATGTTGCGTACCGCGATAAATAACGAAAACGACACCGAGGACTCATCTCCAACATTCAAGGTTTTGGAGGAGGGTGCAACAACTCTCTCTCGTGAGGAGTATGGCTCGCTTGCACAGCGTCAGGCGAAGTTTATCCGTAACCTTGAGATGGCTCTTGTGCGCATCAAGAATAAGACCTACGGTATCTGCAAGACCACAGGTAAGTTAATACCTCGTGAGCGTCTTTTGCGCGTTCCTCACGCTACAGAGTGTATTGAGGCTAAAACAGCTCGTAAGTAATTTGAGCGGTCTAATAGGGCTACGTTGTCGAAAGCACCACTCTTAAAATGCTTGTTTGCAAGGAGCAGACTCTGCGTTTAAGGGAGGTTCTATAAATTAGGTCGAGTTGATTTTGTTGGATATTTCGAACAGATTTCTTATCTCTTTCGAGGGCGCTATGCGGGCATAGCAACCGAGGAAAGATGAGAAAGATGCCGAAATAGACACAAAAGCGACCG
>JAGCKG010000129.1 GCA_017647625.1 Alistipes sp.
AGGATGTGACTGTGATAAGCGTGCTTACGCTTGATCTTACCTGTGCCGGTGAAAGAAAAACGCTTCTTTGCAGCGGCATTTGTTTTCATTTTTGGCATTGTTACAAAAGTTAAATTAGTTAATAATAGCGCGCAAAGGTAAGAATAATAATTCTAACTTGCAAAATATTTCATCTTTTTATCACTTACAACCCTCTACTTACCCTCCTTCGGTAAAATCTTGATACGCGCTGTAATAGGCAGATGGTCCGAAAGTTCATTCTCCTCGTCGACGAAGTAATCTTCGGTTTCAAGTTCCTTGGAGTGGAGAATATAGTCGATACGCAACGTGCCGTGCATAGGTCTAAAGGTGTAGCCATAACCACTACCCGACTGCTCGAAGGCATCGATATGTCCTCTCTTTAGTTCGCGGTAGACATACGACATTGGGGTATCGTTAAAGTCACCACATATGACATTGCGATATGGGCTGTTATCGATAACAGTGCGTAGTGTATCGACATACTCGGCACGAATAGATGAGTGAGTAGCAATACGGTCAACGATGCTCTGCATACGGTCGCTATCACCGAGAATCTTGCCCTGCTCGATATCCGAACTATCCTCCGAGGATATATTCATCGAATGAAGATGGTTGTTAAAGACTCTGATGGTGTCGTTCTTACTAACCACTACATCAACCCATAGCGATGTACCACGACCCTCGCCCGAGATTGAGCCAGAGGCGATGATAGGGAAGCGACTATAGGTGCGTAGCACCACCTCGCCCGACTCCACGGCATCTCTCTTATATAGTTTTGTCTGACGGGCATTGAATAGCGAGTCCATACGCTCTACTAATGGGATATCGAGTGCATACTCCTGAAAGCATACGATATCGGATATGTCACGATCGGCAAAGTAATCTACGTGGTTATCCATAGCGCGTAGCGAGCCGTCGTTTCTAAAGCCACGCACGTTGTAACTCATAATGCTAAAGGAATTACGGCTTGGTTTCTGCTCCACCTGACGCATATAGTCGATATTATAGAAATCCGAGACGCGGAATAGTCCGGGAACGAGGAACAATGCCACAACGCCAGCAATCTTCCAGCGACCCATAACAATCCATAATAGCAGACATATTGCCACACCAATATATAATATAGGTGCGAAGATACCCACAATGGTAAGTGAACCAAAGACCGAAGGCGAGACAACGGGGGTAAGATAGGCTATTACAAGTGCTACCAAGAGCGACATTGTTACAGCAAGCAGTATAATAAAGAATAACGTGCCGATTAACGAGCCATTACTCTGCTTTCGTGGCGTGCCAAAAGGCTCGCTGTTGTAGGTTTCACCTCTTTTTGCCATAGGTGTAGTGTTTTACAAGACTTTGAGTCTATATTGATTAATAAGTTTGTGTCTGTAAATTAGTTGTAGTATATGCGGTTTCTGTCGCGACGGTTCCACAACACGAGCAACAACCAGCCAAAGAACATACCACCAAGGTGGGCAAAGTGAGCCACGCCATCCTGCGCCTGAAGGATGATAAGCAACAACTCAAGCAGACCGTATAGCACTACAAACCACTTAGCCTTGATAGGTATTGGCGGTATAAGAAGCATAATCGTAGCATTTGGATGTAGCATACCAAAGGCAAGCAACAGACCAAATACTGCACCCGAAGCACCGAGTGTAGGGGTGCGCAAATAGTCCCAAAGGAGGACTGGTGTATCTGCAAGGTGCATTATATCTATCTGGGCGATACCAAGTTGCACAAGGGCAGCACCCACACCACAGACGAAATAATAGATAAGGAAACGCTTCGTACCAAGTTCCATCTCCAACTCCTTACCAAACATCCACAATGCAAACATATTGAAGAACAGGTGCGAGAAGCCTCCGTGAAGGAACATATAGGTTAGAGGTTGCCACCAATTAAAGAAGTAACTCTCCGCAGGAAACAATGCAAAGAGTCCGTATATCTGTGCGGTATTCAACAACTGCGTAGCAAGGTATGCCACAATGTTGGCAATCAAGAGATTCGTTACCGCAGGGGTACGCCACATCGAGTTTTGGTATGTAGTCATCGCTATAACGTATATTTTATAGTTACTTTGTTAGTTTAGCCTTTATCTCATCAAGGGTCAATTCCGCCATTATCGGACATCCCGAAGGGGTGAAGTTCGTATTGTCACACTCCGCAAGTCGGCGTAACAACTCACCAGCAGAGGCAGAGTTTAGACCGCCACCATAGTTGTGACTACCACGCTGTGCCATAAGTTCCGCCATACGGCATCGCTCCCTCTCGCCCAACGTCTCGCCCATATCGAGACTGTGTAACAACTCGTAGAGTAGTTCATCAATAGGTGTTGCCATATCTATCACCGCAGGGCGACCCGACACCGAGATTGCACCATCGCCACGATACTCTATCTCGAAGCCCAAGGCTGCAAACTCCGTTGCGTAGTTCTCCAAAAGTTCGTACTCCTCCAACGAGAGTATCAACTCCTCGGCAAAGAACATTCTCTGCACTGGCACAGCACCCGCACCAAGCGAGCGCACTATATCCTCGTACAACAGACGCTCCTTGGCTCTGCGCAACGATACCAACACCACCGCACCACCATATATGGCTACGGCATAGCCACTACCGACATACATAACCTCGCCAAACTCCCTACGCTCGGCACAAAGTCCTGCCGACTCTATAAAGTCGAAGGTCTGCTCCTCTGCTTCATCCTCGTCGATATACTCCATAACCGACTCCATACCGCCAGCAGAAGGATAACTATATAGTTCGTTATCGCGGGCTATAGGAGCGACATCCTTGGCCGACTCGCGAGGCATAAAACCATCATATGGCACATCAAAACCCGTAAATGGTGTATCGGGCATAGGTGCTGTAGGGTCGATATACTCCGAATCGAAGGGGTTATACGAACTCTTTGTTGCTGTTCGTGGCTCGCTATATACGCCACGAGAGGAGGTGTGTCCCAAGACTGGGATGTCGATACGTCGCTCGTCCGAGAAGTCCATCATCGGCACAGCACCTGTCTTGGCAAGGGTCTCGCGCACTGCCGCCTGTAATATCTCTATTATAAGGTCGTGGTCGGCAAACTTGACGGTTGTCTTCTGCGGATGGACATTGACATCAACCATATCGGGGTTGACGGTTATATATATGAAATAAGAGGGCATACATCCCTCTGGAATAAGTTTTTCGTAGGCACGCACTATGGCTCTTTGCATCGCCACAGAGTTGAAGTATCTGCCATTGACAAAGAGATACTGCTCGTTATTACGCTTCTTCGAGGCCTGCGGACGACCCACGAAGCCCTCGATGCGCACCACAGAGGTGTCAACCTCTACGTCGAGAAGATTTTGCTTGATATGCTTACCTACAACATCGATAATACGACCCTTGCGGTTTGTAGGCTGTAGCGAGTAGACAGGGGCATCATTCTGGCGAAGTTCGAACTCCACCTCGGGGTAGCACAACGCCACACGCATAAACTCACTCTTAATCTGCGAACTAAGGCGTGAGTTATCGCCATCGATAAACTTTCTGCGCGAAGGAACATTGTAGAAGAGGTTGCGCACCATAAACTGCGAACCCTTCGAGCAACTTATAGGTTTCTGCGAGCGGAACGTACCTCCCGAGATCTCTGTCAACGTACCAAGTTCATCCTCCTCGCGACGTGTGCGTAGTTCCACCTCTGCCACCGCAGCGATAGATGCCAACGCCTCGCCTCTGAAGCCGAAGGTGTGCAGTGCATAGACATCCTCGATTGAGCGAATTTTCGACGTAGCGTGTCTGTCGAACGCCATACGAGCGTCAACATTCGACATACCCTTACCGTTGTCGATAATCTGAATAAGATCCTTACCGCCATTACGGTAGTTTACCGACACCGACGTAGCACCTGCATCCAAGGAGTTCTCCATCATCTCCTTGACCACATTCGCTGGACCATTCACCACCTCGCCCGCGGCAATCTGGTTTGCCACAATCTCGGGCAGAAGCATTATCGTATTGCTACTCATCGCTACTGAATCGTTGTTACTAACACCTACTCCACACGCTTACCATCCACAATCTCCACATCGTCATCGTAGATAGTAATCTCACCCACAGAGTTTTGCCACTCCTCAATCTCGTTCAACGCCTCGGGCGTAAGACTCTCAAACTCACGGAAATCTATATCGCCGTGACGCTCATCAAGGAGTATCGATATTGTGCTGTCATCCTCCTTCTCTGCCCTACTGCTTGCTGGCACACCCTGCTGGGTTAGTTTCTCCTCGTTGGCACGCTCCACAAAGCGCATAAAGCGAGGTATAAAGACAAGCATCGCCAACACCATAACTATCGCTATGGCGGCTATGCGACCCAAGCCCTCGTAACCCGTATACTCACCACGCGAGGCATCGCGCGCCTCACGCTGAGTGCGGATATACTTGCCTGGCGTATACTCCTCATCATCCTCGGTAGATGTGCCGTAAAGTTCTCTACGGCGACGATCGCGCTCCTCCTTAACGGGGTCGTAGTGACGGGGAATATAGTTAAACTGTCGCGGTTTTGTCTTATGGGGTCTGAAGAACGACATCCTATCTTAATAATCGGTTAATAATATTTTTAATCGATGCTCTTCAACCTCTGAAGAAACTCTTCATACGCTCCAAGATATTCTGATTCTCGAGTTTCTCTGGCTGCTTGAAGTGAGGCATCTTATCGAGTTTCTCCACAAGTTCGCGCTCCTGCTTGGTAAGTTCCGTAGGGATAGTGATATCCACAATAACCTTGATATCGCCACGGCCCATACCATTTACCGATGGCAGACCCTTACCGCGGAGGCGCAACACCTTACCCGCGTGAGTACCCTGCGCAATCTTGATGCGCACACGACCATCGATTGTAGGGACTTCAACCTCGCCACCAAGAATTGCTGTTGTCGTTGTGATGTTGAGAGTGTGTACAAGGTCATTACCGTCACGCATAAGCTGTGGGTCGTCAATCTCCTCGATTACAACAATCAAGTCGCCATTGATACCACCTCTGCGAGCAGCATTACCCTTGCCCTCGACCTTCAACGCCATACCCTCGGCAACACCCGCTGGGATAGTTACCTCGACAATCTCCTGACCGCGCTCCGTACCCTCACCGCCACACTTCGTGCATCGCTCCTTAAGGATGCGACCCTCGCCCTGACAGTCTGGACATACGCTCTGTGTCTGCATACGACCAAAGAAGGAGTTTTGTACGGTAATCACATAACCCGAGCCACCACACTTGGAACAAGTAGAGTATCCCGAGCCACTCTTTGCACCCGTACCGCTACACTCCGAACAAGCGATATTCTTGCTAATCTTGAGTTTCTTGGTTACGCCCTCTGAAATCTCCTTGAGCGTGAGTTTTACGGTAACGCGAATATCTGTACCACGATTCTGGCGACGCTGGCGCGAACGACCGCCACCAAAGCCTCCGAAGCCACCACCAAAGGCACCTCCGAAGATATCGCCAAACTGCTCAAAGATATCCTCCATCGAGAAGCCACCGCCACCAAAGCCACCTGCGCCACCAGCACCATTCATACCAGCGTGACCAAAGCGGTCGTAGCGGGCGCGCTTTTCCTCATCCGATAGAATATCGTAGGCCTCGGCTGCCTCCTTGAACTTATCCTCCGCCTCCTTATCGCCCGGATTCTTGTCTGGGTGGTACTTGATAGCCGCCTTACGGTATGCTTTCTTTATAGTCTCTTTGTCGGCATTTTTCTCAACGCCTAACACCTCATAATAATCTCTCTTTTCTGCCATATATCACATCTCGTTTACTCGCCAACAACAACCTTGGCGTAGCGCAATACGTGCTCACCCAACTTATAACCACGCTGTACGCAGTCGATAACCAAGCCTCGCTTATCCTCACCCGCAGCGAAACGTGCTACAGCCTCCTGCTCCTCCTCGTTAAAAGGCTTATCTATGCAGTCGATGGCTGTGATGCCCGCAGTCTGTAAGACGCTCTCGAACTTCTTCATTACAAGTTCCTCGCCCTGACGCAACGCCTCAATATCATTACTCTTGTGCGATGCAGACACTGCGCGCTCCATATCGTCAAGGATTGGAAGGATAGCCTTCCACGCACCCTCACAACCGCGCTCAACCAAGTCCATCTTCTCCTTGATAGTACGCTTGCGGAAGTTGTCGAACTCTGCCTGTAGGCGGAGGTACTTATCGCGCCATACGGCTATCTGCTCCTCCAACGATGGCTCAACTGACACATTGTCAGCACCCTGTGCCACATCCTCTGCCACATTGTCAGTACCCTCCTGTTGAGATGCATTTGCAGAGGTCTGATATGCACCCTCCTCCAAATTCATATCTCTCTCTTTTTCAGATGTTTGCTTTGTCATATATATCTATTATTTTAATTCTTCTATCTTATAATGCGCAAATTATATGCCTAACAAAAATATTGTTGGTCGTTTTGCCATATCTGGCATACCACTGCGCTTCCACTCCTCAACGGTGCGTGTCTTAATGAACTCCTCTGGCGAGGTTATATCTACCGCCACAGTAAGTTTTAATTTGGGCGACAACGTCTTAAGCATAGTCTCGAAGAGTTTGATATTGCGATATGGTGCCTCGATAAAGAGTTGCGCCTGATTCTCATCCTTGGCCCTGCGCTCCAACTCCTTAAGTCGCTTGATACGCTCTGGTTCCTTAACTGGAAGATAACCTACAAAGGCAAAGGACTGACCATTGAGTCCCGATGCCATAATAGCCATAAGGATAGAGGATGGACCTACCAACGGCACTACCCTAACACCCTTTCGATGTGCCAACGCCACGACATCTGCACCAGGATCTGCAACACCCGGTACACCAGCCTCTGATATAACACCCGCAGAGCGACCCTCCAACACAGGCTTCAGCATACGCTCCACATCCTGTGCCGAGCGTGTATGCTCGTTAAGTTCCACGAACTCCAACTCCTCAATTCTACGCTCCACACCTGCCTTCGATAGAAATCTACGCGCCGAGCGCACATTCTCCACAATGAAGTAGTCCAACGAGTTCATCACATCGAGGTTTGCCTGTGGCAACACATCCCACACAGCGCGCTCGTCGCTGATAGGGCAAGGTATCATATATATTGTTCCGCTATTCATCTCTATCTCTCTGTATATATGCGCTTTACACGCGATGATATGGATGTCATTATCTCGTATGTTATGGTATCCAACACCTTAGCCATATCCTCCAACGTGTTTCCTCTCTCGGCACTGAATATCGTAACCTTATCGCCTACCTCAACGCCCTCGATACCAGTAATATCTATCATCGCGCTATCCATACACACGCGACCTATGATAGGTGCGCTCTTACCCGCAACCTTCACACTCCAGCGACCATTGCCCAAATGGCGGTCCAAGCCGTCGGCATAGCCTACTGGGATGGTTGCTATGACCCTCTCACTCTCCAACTTGGCACTTCTGCCATAGCCTACAGACTCGCCCTTTGCAAGACTCTTAATCTGCACTATGCGTGTCGAGAGCGTAGCCACTGGGATAAGCGCATCGTTATGCTCAAAGCCGTAGCCATAGAGACCCAAACCCAAGCGACACATCTCAAACGCTGCAAATGGAAAGCGTAGTATCGCTGCCGAGTTGGCAATATGGCGCAGAGGTGTATAGTCGAGCCACTCGATAAGTTGCGCACTCATATAGTCGAAACGCTCTATCTGCCCCTCAGTAAACTTATCCTCCTCAGGCATATCGGCACTGCTAAGATGCGAGAATATAGTTGCGATACGCAAGGTATGGTCGTGGTGCAGGGCGCGACCCAAGAGGTCGATATCATCCTCCACGAAGCCCAAGCGGTGCATACCCGTATCAAGTTTTATATGTATCGGGTAGTTCTCCCTCTGTACGTGGTGTGCCGCACGACGGAAGGCATCCAACGAGTGGAAACTATATATCTCTGGCTCAAGGTCGTGGGCTATCATCACATCGAAACTATCCTGATCGGCATTAAGTACCACGATAGGCATAGTAATACCTTTGGACCTGAGCAATACACCCTCATCAGCAAAAGCTACAGCCAAGTACTTGACACCCTCGTGCTGGAGCATACGCGCAACCTCTACATCGCCCGTACCATAACTTCCAGCCTTTACCATCGCCACAATAGGATGATGCTGTGGAAGATGCAAGCGGAAGTAGTTCAAATTCTTCTTCATAGCCGAGAGGTCGACCTCCAAAGTCGTAGTATGTGTTCTACGCTCCAAGAGGCGTGTAACGCGCTCGAAACGGCTGTCGCGACTACCCTTTAATAGAATCACCGAGTCTGCCCAACGCTCACGCGAAAAATTCTCGATAAGTTCGTCGGTAGAGTGATAGAATGCCGAGTTACGGGGAAAGAGCGAGGCACACGACGATATATTCTCGCCAACACCGATAAAGTAATCGACACCCGCTCTGCGTACCGCATCGGCAATACGCGAGTATAGAGCCTCATTGGTCATACCACTCTGGCGTATATCCGACACCACAGCCACACGTCTACGACCCATAGACTGTAGATGCAGGGCATCCAACGCCACAACTACAGAGTTTATATCCGAGTTGTAACTATCATCAATAATCATTGAGTTATCGATACCCTCCTTTAACTCTAAACGCATCGACACCTTTGCCGAGAATATCGCCTCGTCGACACCATAGCCCAACCTGCGCATAAGTGCCGAGACGTGCAGTGCATCCACCGACAGAGCGTCGCTAAGTTCCAACTCGTAATCTTCCGATTCAACACTGCTATCAATTAACTCTCTATCCGAGTACAACTCCTTAATGCGCTTTGCAAGGGTTGGATACTCGCTACTATATATTATTGTCGTTGCACCCTTGGCAAGGAGCAACTTCTCATCAATCTTCTCTGCCTCGCTAATAAAGTTTGCCGAGTGAGCATCGCCTATGGATGTCACCACAACAATCTCGGGCTGAATCATTCGCTCCAAACGCTCCATCTCGCCAGGATGCGAGATACCAGCCTCGATAAAGGCTACCTCTTCGCTACCTTCAAGCATAAGTAGCGACAACGCCACACCAAGTTGCGAGTTATAACTCTTTGGCGAGGCGAACGAGTGTACGCTCTCTGGCATCGAACGCGATGCCCACTCCTTAACTATAGTCTTGCCGTTAGAGCCAGTAATAGCGACAACTCGACCCTTAAACTGCTCACGATGGTAGGTTGCAAGACGCTGTAACGCCCCCAACGTGGACTCTACGACCACCACACCGCAACGTTTGTTAGGTAGTTCCACCTCGCGCTCAACGATAAAGGCCTCAACACCACGCGCCACCATACGCTCGATAAACTGATGTCCATCGTGATTCTTGCCATCAATAGCGGCAAAGGCAATCTCCTCGGCAGAGACCACACTGCGGGAATCGGTAGCAATACTACGCACCCTAACGTCAGCACCTCGATGCTCACCACCCACGATGTGGGCTATTTCAGACAATAGATAGTTCATAGTTTATAACTTTTAAAGTTACTGTTTAAACGTGACAATGGTAATACCTGCACCTCCTCTATCGGCGTGGTCATCTGCTACCGTAGCCACATCCTTAACCGTACGCAAATAACGACGTATCTCCTCCTTCAATGCGCCAGTACCCTTACCGTGAAGGATGGTTACTGTCGATACACCTATCATCAAGGCATCGTCAACCAAGTCCTCAACAGCCTCCAACGCCTCCGCAGCACGCATACCGCGCACATCTATCGTATCGCGGAAGTTGAGTTTGCGCTCGCGTATATCCACCGAGACCACAGTTCGCGCTGTTGTAGGTCGTGTGGCTGCACGATACTCCGAAGAGGATACAACACTTAGGCGCGCAAGTTCCACCATAATCATCATCTGACCAAAGGCCACCTGCGCCTTCTTGCCCTTTATCTGCTGTACCACGCCCGGTGTAGCCTGACCCTCAAGCCTTACCTTGCTACCCACCTCTATAACCTGTGGTTTAGGCTGTGGTTGTGGCTTTTCAACTACGCCACCATTCTGCTCTCGCTCCTCGGCACGCTTCTCTCTACGCTCCCTACGACGTGCCAAACGCTCCATCTCTCTCTCAATGCGATCATCGGCACTCTTATCGCTATTATCTACACCCTCAGCAAAGTTCTCCAACTCTTTACGCGCCAAGCGTGTAAGTTCCTTTTCTGCCTGCGACTCGCGGATAGTGCGAATGGTATTCTCGATAGTACGGTTGGCGTTTGTAATAAGTTCCTCCGCCTCTCTACGCGCGCTCTCCAAAATCTTGCGTCGCTCCTCCTTGATATCCTGCAACCTATCTGTATAGGTCTGCTCCAACTGCTCTACCTTTCTATCCGTCTGGCGGATGCGGTCACGCTTCTCTGCCCAATAACGCTTATCGCGGGCAATCTCGCGCAACTGCTTCTCGAGGTTTATATGATCCTCGCCAGCCTTGTCCATAGCCTTGCGAACGATACTCTCCGGAAGACCTATCTTTCGCGCTACCTCGATAGCGAAGGAACTTCCTGGCTTACCCATCTCAAGGCTAAAGAGCGGTTGTATATTCTTAACATCGAACGACATAGCACCATTAGCGACACCCTCGTTGCGCGATGCAAAGTACTTTATATTAGCGTAGTGCGTGGTTATAACGCCATAACTCTTACACTCCACAAAATGCTCCAATATAGACTCCGAGATAGCACCACCAATGGTAGGCTCTGTTCCCGAGCCAAACTCATCGATAAGTATCAGCGTGCGGTCCGAAGCCTCCTGCAACATTGCCTTCATATTCACAAGGTGCGACGAGTATGTCGAGAGGTCATTCTCCAACGACTGCTGGTCGCCAATATCTATCATCAGCGACTTAAAGAGTGGAAACTCCGAGTTCTCCAACACTGGAACAAGAAATCCGCACTGCACCATATACTGCAATAGACCCGTAGTCTTCAAACATACCGACTTACCGCCAGCGTTAGGGCCCGATATAACCAATATACGACGCTCGGTGTTAAGTTCCATATCCAAAGGCACAATCTCCTTGTGCTGTGCGCGTAAGGTCTGCTGTAGCAATGGATGACGCGCCTTACGCAACAGCAAACGACCCTCCGTAGAGATTATAGGTCGTGATGCACCATTATCCAACGCCCAACGTGCCTTTGCTCGAAGGGCATCCATACGAGTAAGGTACTCCTCGATACGCGCCAAGCCCTCGACATCGAGACGCAATACTGCGGTAAGGAGCGTAAGTATGCGCACAATCTCACGCTTCTCGGCATACTCCAACTCCTTGAGTTCGTTGTTTAACTCCACGACCTCCACTGGTTCGACATAGACAGTGCGACCTGTAGCCGACTCATCGTGTATAAAGCCCGCAATCTTACGTTTGTTGGCAGCCAAGACGGGAATTACAGCGTGACCATCACGAATGGAGAGCATAGCATCAGCCTCAACAATACCCGATGCCTTTGCCCTCTGCAACACCTGCTGTAGGCGTTTTGCCACCATACCCTCGTGTTCGCGGATGGCGCGACGTATATCCTGCAACTCTGGCGATGCCGAAGAGCGCACCTCGCCCTTTTCATCCACAACACGCTCTATGGCGCGCTGTAGGTCGGGATATGTCCCCACACCGAGGGTTATACGACGAAGGTTGGGATAGAGACCCTCCTTGCGCGAGAGTATAAACTCCACTATCGAGGATGCCGACTTTAACGAGCGTAGCAACGTAGCCGCCTCCATCTCGGTGATATAGGAGCCCTCGACACCAATCTTATCTACGATAGAGGCTATATCCTCCTGCTCGCCAATATCTGCGCCATACTCCATAGATATGACCACACGCATCTCATCGGCAAGCATCAGACGCTCCTCTATCTCGCGTTTCGACGTAGAGAAAACCTCCGAGGCTATCACCTCGCGTGCCGACTGCATCGAGCAGAGCGACATCACCTGCTCGCGGATGCGGTCAAAGCCTATGCGTTGTTCAAAGTTAGCTGGATATATCATATCTATCTCTTACCTCCCTCTTTAGCACCACCAAATAGCGAGAAGTGAACATAGCGTGTAGGGTTGACCCTTACATCCTCGAGCAACGCTCCAAGGTTATCTCCCGCCTCGGTAAGTGAATTGTATAGTTGCTTATCGGTGAGCAACTGCGATGCCGTACCATCGCCCTCTGATATGGTCGTTAGAACACCATTCAACGACTCAAGCGTAGTATTTAGTTTTGCCACGATATCGCGCTCGGCAACATCTGCCGTAACAGCATCGAAGTTGGCAACAATACGTTCAATATTATCGGTACTCTCCGCCAAGGCAGAGGTAAACTGCTCTATATCAGCCATTGCGCTATCGATATTTCCTGCTGTAGCCTCCACAATAGAGGATATAGATAGTCCTACGCGCTCCAGATTTGAGACAAACGACGTGAGGTTTTCGCTATTAATAGCAAGCAACCTGTTGACACTCTCTACCGTCTGGCTCATACCCTCCATAAGTGCTGTACCCTTATCTGTTAAAGCACCCAACATATCGGGTTTCACACGACCCTTAAGCACACTGCGCGAGGCAACGCGCTCCTCACTATCGCCCTGAAGGATAGCCACCTCAACACCACTCATAATGCCCGATGCGCATATCTCTGCGATGGAGTTTTGGGGTATCATATCCACATAGTTATGCTCGATATTCAACTCCACCTTAACGCTATCACGGCCCAATGTAATATCGCTAACATTACCAATGTCCACACCGCGCATAGTCACACGCGACGACTCCTGCAAGCCCGCAATATTGTCGTAGTAGACATAATATATATTGCTTCTGCGGAGTATATTCTTGCCACCGAGCCACTGTATACCCCACCACGCTACGGCGATAACAATCACCGCAAACACGCCGATTTTAAACTCTCTGCTTAATCTCATCTCTTACTTTTTAACTATATCGCCACCCTTGAAATAGACAACATATGCATCCTTAAACGTTGCTCTCACCTCCTTTAGCGCACCCTGCGCCTCTGCCGAAGTCGAATATGTGCCGTAGCAATACTTGTATTTATACTTTCCTGTACCGATAAGTTCCCTTACCTTACCCTTGTAACTCTTAAACTGATAGTCGTTTACATCCACCGAGTGCATACTCGATATAAGTTGTATGGTGTAGCCCTCATCCAAGACCTTTACCTCGCTCTGCGCCTCCTGCTGTGGCTCCTGCGCAACATCCGCAACCACCTCTGCACTATTACCATCCAACGCCTTGAAGTAGGAGATTATGGCATCGGCAATCGCCGTTGCCATCTCCTTTTTAGCATTTTTCGATGTCAGGTAGTTGTAGTCGCTTTCGTTAGTCAAATAACCTAACTCTACAATAACGCCAGGACCCTCGAAATAGTACAATACGGTAAATACTGGACCAGCCTTAACACCAAGATTCTTAAGACCATAACTCGACATATTCTTGCAACACTCCTCCGCAAAATAACGACTATAAGGCTCATTCTCAAGTTGTCGCGCCAACGCCATCATAAAGCCCATAGAACTACGATCCAAGTCCTTGGCATCGATAAAGTCACCCTCATCGGCATAGCGAGCAGCGACATTATCGTTCTGATTCATTAGTTTCTCATTGAGAGTCAACACCCACACCTCGCAACCATTTACCGTAGGCTTCTGGTGAGCATTGGCGTGAATACCAACATATAGGTCCGCACCCTTCTTATTAGCAAACTCGGCACGCATACGGTTGTCCACCGACTGCGTAGCGTGGTACGACGAGTCACAACTGCGGGTGAGATATACATCCAACGACTCGGTGCGTGTTGCCAATATCTGGCGCACCTGCTTTGCCACATCCAAAACATAGTCTGCCTCGCGCACCTGCTTCTGCACCTTACCCGGGCGAGGATTACCGTGTCCTGCATCAAGCACCACGACCCTCTTTTGCTGTGTCTGCGCCTGACACTCAACGACTCCACCGCCACCAAACAGCGACAGGGAGAGAAGAAGTGACAATGCAATTACGATATTTCTCATAAAATATAAATTTTATGCAAAAAAATTACTATCTTTGCGAGTTGTTATGCTGGCACAAAAATGCTTGCACACAGCACCACAAAATGGCATAACGATACCATTGAGGTGTTTTGCCGACCCAGTCGGCAAAGTTACAAAAATTTATTGAATTTTGAGACATATATTCTTAAAATATCTAACCTCTGCGCTCCTTGTCGCAGTCTTTGCAATACTCTCCTTCGGCATCACAAGTGCTGGAGCGGGAAGCAGCGGTCTTTTCCAAACCAAAGATAGTGCGACAATAACCACCACACAACGCGACACAACAGCCGAACGTCGTCGCACCAATAGCGCAACATTTACCGATATCATCGAGGGTAAAGCGACAGACTCTGTCGTGTTCGATGCCCGCGAGAATATGATCTATAGTTATCGCAGTGGCGATGTGACATATCAGGGTATGAACCTGAAGGCAGACTATATGCGAGTAAATATGCAGACCAAGGATGTCTTTGCACACGGTTACCCTGCCGACACCGTAGACGGCAAGCCTACAACCACACACCCCGAGTTCTCGGATGGTGGCTCGCCATACTCTATGGACACCATAACCTACAACCTCGACTCGCGCAAGGCGAAGATTAAGGGTATCGCAACACAGGAGGGCGACGGCTGGCTTATCGGTAGTAGCGTGAAGATGCACCCCGATGAGTCTATCCATATCGGTAATGGTATGTACACCACCTGCGACTGCACCGACCACCCACACTTCTACATCGCGATGACACAGGCAAAGGTTATCCCTGGCAAGAAGATTGTCACTGGCTACGCCTACCTCGTTATGGAGGATGTACCTATCTACTTCCCTGGTATTCCAGAGGCATTCTTCCCTATCAACAACGGTCCAAAGTCGGGTATCTTGATGCCTACATATGGTGAGGATGCCAAGGGTTTCTTTATCCGCGACATCGGTTGGTATTTCGCCATCAGCGACCATATGGACCTCGCTATCAGAGGTGGTATCTACACCCTCGGTTCGTGGGAGATATCTGCCGTATCGCAGTATGTTAAGCGATATAAGTATCGCGGTAACTTCAACCTCCAGTACTCTGCTATCCGCACTGGTGAGAAGGGCGAGGCGGACTTCGTGGAGCAGAACAACTACAAAATTCAGTGGTCACACTCGCAGGATGCAAAGGCTAACCCTGGCTCAACATTCTCGGCATCGGTAAACCTCACATCAAGTGGTTATAGCCGTTACTCGGCAACGAATGTAAACGATATCCTCGCTACGCAGACCAACTCATCAATCTCATACTCAAAGAATTGGGAGGGCACACCATTCTCGCTATCGTTGAATATGTCGGCATCACAGAACTCAAAGAATAAGACCATTGCCGTTACAATGCCAACCATCACGTTCAACGTATCGAGTTTCAACCCTCTAAAGCGTAAAGAGGCAATAGGTAAGGCTCGCTGGTACGAAAAGATTAAGATGAGCTACTCGATGAAGATGACCAACTCGGTAAATACCACCGAGGATAAGGTCTTTACCGAGGAGACGCTGCGCAATATGAAGAATGGTATTCAGCACACGATACCTATCTCTACATCACTCTCGCTCTTCAACTATATCAACGTGAGTCCTTCGTTCAACTACACCGAGCGTTGGTACTTCAAGAAGGTAGAGCAGGAGTGGAACAACGAGACCAAGAAACTCGAGACCCTGGAGCCAGAGTATGGTTTCTGGCGACTATATAACTACAACGCCTCGGTATCGGCAAATACTACCGTATATGGTACATACGTTGCCAAGAAGCCAACGCGTAAGTTGCAGGCAATACGCCACACCATAACCCCTAACGTAGGTTTTAGTTACGCCCCTGACTTCAGCCGTCAGCGATATGGTTTCTACGATGCTGTACAGACAGATACAACGGGTAAGTTCAAGGTGTACTCGCCATTTACCGACAACGCCTACGGTGTACCTGGTAGCGGTGAGCAATTATCACTCACATTTGGTCTCTCGCAGTCATTGGAGGCAAAGGTACGCACAAAGGATACGGTTAAGAAGGTAAAGATTATAGATCAGGTATCTATCAGCGGTTCGTATAACTTCCTTGCCGACTCTATGCGCTTGTCAAACTTGCCAGTACAGCTACGAAGCACCATATACCAGAATATCGCGCTCAACCTATCGCTCACGCTCGACCCTTACGAGGTATCGCCACAGGGTGTGCGCTACGATAAGTTGATGTGGCGACGTGGTCTTCCAGGTCGTGTGCAGAGTACAAGTTGGAGTTTTGGTTACACCTTCCGCTCGCGCGAGAATCAGAATCAGGTAG
>JAGCKG010000130.1 GCA_017647625.1 Alistipes sp.
CTACCTGATTCTGATTCTCGCGCGAGCGGAAGGTGTAACCAAAACTCCAACTTGTACTCTGCACACGACCTGGAAGACCACGTCGCCACATCAACTTATCGTAGCGCACACCCTGTGGCGATACCTCGTAAGGGTCGAGCGAGGCGAGGAGTTTGAGAGTCCGTTTGCTTTCCTTTGCTACGACAGAGCATAACTTTTTGTTGTGCGGTTAGTTGTTGTTGGGTAGATATTCCTCAAAGTTGGCCACTTATTCGTAGATATGGTATCTCTTTTTGTGCAAATATTCCGATTTATGTAAATTTGCAAAAAAGATATCATTATGGTAGGCGGTATAGAGTTGCTCGATAGCATTAATTTGTTCAGTGGTCTTCGTTGTCCATTCAAGTTTGAGAAGGTCACACAGATTGTTATCACTGCGGGAGGGTTATCCTGTATTGTAGATTTTCGTTCCTACACGCTCAAGGCACCCGCTATGGCGATATTTCTTCCTGGACAGGTTGTTGAGTCGTTGGTTACAGATGAGGAGTTTGAGGGTTTGGGTATGATGATTACTCCTGAGTTTACCGACTCGTTAAATCTTCCTGTAAGTCTTCAAGAGCGTCTCTTTTTGCAACATACGCAGTTTCATACAATATCTCAGGAGGCAATAGATGCCTATCTTGCTTGCTACAGACAGGTGGCGGGTATCATCAAGCAGGATGATAATCCATATCAGGAGCAGATTGTAAAGCACCTCTTTTCGGCATACTACTATGGTCTTGGCTACTATGTACATAGTGTTACGTCGACTGCAGAGGCTATGACTCCGCAGCAGAATATGTGCGAGAGGTTTATTGGCTTGGTGGCAGAGCATTTTAAACAACATCGGGATATTGATTTCTATGCCGATAAGTTGTGTATATCAAAGAAGTATCTGTCGACGCTGCTCAAGGAGCATACGGGTATGACGGCATTTATGTGGATCGAGCAGTATGTTGTGCTGTATGCCAAGAGTTCTCTGTCGTCGACGAAGATGACTATTCAGCAGATTAGTGACGAACTTAACTTTCCGTCGCAGTCGGTATTTGGCAAGTATTTTAAAAGGGTAGAGGGTATCTCCCCTAAAGCATACAGAGAGTCGTTGCGATAACGCGACGACTCTCTTTTTAACCAATCACTGCGAGGATATGGTCGCTTGAGATGTCAACGTACTTGCCATCTCTTATTGCTATCTTCATATATCTGTGCCTTGAGTGTAGGTAGTTTAGCAGGAGTGTATTGGCAAATACATCTATCTCCTCCGGCGAACATATTGCTTCGTTGTACTCTATGGTAAGGCGATTCTTCCAGTACGATACTGCCACGATGCTCCACTTTTTTCGGTTTGAGCGTCGGTATTTGGGGTTGCAGATGGTAGGTGGCGGAGTTATGATGTTATTCATCAGAATACTCTTGCCACCAACCTCTACAACTCGTTTATTAAGATGAGGCATAGCCTCGAAGGTCTGCTTTAGTCCATATAGTAGGGAGGTGTGATGCGGTATTTCTGAAAACAGAATATCGATGCTACCCATCTCTATCGAACTCTCTTTGCCTCCTCGATTCTCTTCTCGGCAGCCTCCTGACGAGCCTTAGCCTCCTGCATCTGCTCTTCGTACTCCCTCTCTTCTATAGCCTTGCGTGTGTCGCGGCGGCTCATCGCCTTATGTTCTTGAAACGTTGCCTTAGCCTCCAATTTGTGTGCCTTGAAGTTGGCCTTGTCAATCTCGTGCTGACGGCGAGTACTCTCCTTCATATCGTTGAAGGCGCGCTTGAAGAAGCCAATCTTCTCCTTCTCTTTAACTGGCTCCTCGGCATATGACTCTGCAGCCGAACCCAATAATAGTGTAGATATACACATTAACTTAATAATACTCTTCATCTTCTCTATTTGTTTGTTTGATTACTATCCTCTTCTACTTCGAGAAAGCGCTTTACGAACTTATCTTCAATCTTCTGATATGTTCCTACAACGGCATCTTCGATATTTTGGTATGCGCCGACAACGCCCTCCTCAATCTTCTGATATGTGCCGACGACCTTATCCTCGATTTTTGTCCTCTTAGGTCTTAACTTCTCCATAGTGTTAATCTGTTAGAATGTGTATGCAATGCTAAGTTTTACAATGTCTCTCTTGGTGTTATTGAGCGATCCCCAGCAGCCCAACTGACGCTCGTAACCTACCTTAAGTGAAAATCTTGCAATATCGACACCTACGGCAGGGTTGATGAATAGGCTTGCTCCAGAGTCGGAAATATCTGCTATGGCACCACCTCTAAGGTCGATGAATGGCGTTGCAAAACTCTCCATAAATGAGTATTTTGCATCTGCAAACATAGGTATAGAGTACTTTGCATCCCACGAAGATTCAGGTTGTTGTGTGCCATTGCTGTCGATGCTCTTGGTATTCTGCTCCATCTTTGTTAGTACCGCACCAAAACCCGCGCCACCACCAACGTATAGACCATTGCCAAAACTAAATCCGTGTGATGAGCATATGTTCCAGCACTTTGAGTTATCCCAACCAAGTTCTACGTCGGCACGGTAGCCTGTGCGGTAACCCACATTTGTCATATATCCATCCTCTTGCTCCATACGATTTACTACTCGCTGTAGTCGCTTTAAATCGCGATTGGATAGATCCTCCTTAGTGTTGATTGTGATTGTGGTGTTGTCCCCATCTTTGCGTACTTCGATACGCTTATCTACGCTCTGCGCCCAGAGCGATGCGCCACTAAATGCTATGGCGCAGATAATTGTGATGATCCTCCTCATAATCTTAGTGTTTTAAATTCGCTGCAAAGGTATGGCAACAAATTTTTATGGATAAAGCATATCTGCCTTCGAGTTGGGCAGATATTCCGAAAATGAGGGGTAGACTGAATTGATTGTAAAACTTATTGGTATATTCTACCAATTAAGCGGTATATATAACAAAAAGGCGTGTTCCATAAATTCAATAGAACACGCCCTTTGAGGTAATTATATATTAGTACATATAGTCGTACTGCGAGTAACTCTTATCGTACTTCAAGTCAGCAAGCGATGCTGCCTTAACACCGATGTTGAATGCCCAACTCTTATGGTTGCCGAATGGAATCCACGAGAAGGACATCTGCCAGCAGTGCAAGTCGCGCGTGATGGATACCGATGTCATTGACATCTTGCGGGCGGTGAAGTCGTAACCCGAGTTTGCGGTAATCATCGTCTTTGCCGTAAGTTTGACGCTACCGTTGAAGTTCGCCGTCTGCTGGATATTCTTCTTGTATCCCGTCGTTCCATTATTTACATATTGTGCGCTATAACTGATGCTATAGTTGAAACCGAAGTTCCACGGTATCGAGAAGTCGTAGTACTGTCCCGCCATCCATTGTCGTCGCATC
>JAGCKG010000131.1 GCA_017647625.1 Alistipes sp.
TCTCCGCGCTGTGATGATAGGTCTTGCGCGTTGGTGTTGTTAGATATCGCCATAGCAGCAACTGCCACAATTAAAGTTTTTAGGGTTTTAATCATAGTTTTGTTGTTATAGTTTTAATTATATAATTTCTCAACGTGCAAAGATAGATAAAAAACTGAAAACCCAAAAGGCAAAGGGGCAGAAAGGGGAGTAAAGGGGCAGAAAGGGGTGTGCAGGTTGCTTATCCCCTTTCGTCCGCTTTAGTCCGCTTTGCTCCCCTTTTCTCTGTTGTCGTTGCCGTCTATATTAAATCAAAAAAAGGCTACCTCTTTCGGTAGCCTAAAATCAGTCACGTAGTAGTTGGTCGGGCGTGAGGTGCATAATCTCGCCGTCACGCATAACCACTAAATAGTCGTCATTCCTGCGTGTACGCTCGAGTAGTCGACGTTGTGCAAGCAGGATGCCCGCGTCTATTCGTTCTATTAACTCTCTTATCTCAAACTCACTCATAACTCAATATTTTCTGATATGCTAACGGGTCAACTATCTCTTTTATTTCGCCCTTGGTGCCATATGCAATCTTTTTTACACCCTCGGCAGTGGAGTTGTCGTATATCACCCAGTAGTCGCAGATAGGTACATATAGTTTTGTAAGGTTACGCATACTGCTCTCATAGCGACGACGTATGGTGTTGGTAGGGATGTTGTGTCCACCAAGGCTTACACGCTTCGCAACGCGCTCGATAGCCTGCTCGGGCGATGGTAACCAAAAGTAGAGCAACGAGACAAAGTAACCACGTTCGTGCGCACGTTCGATAAACTTCTGATAGGTGCGCGTAGAGAGTGTTGTTTCGAAAGCAAAGTCCTCGCCATCTTCCAAGAGGTCGTTTATACGCTTGAGCATCAAACGTCCCGCCTCGATAGCCATACTATCGGGGTTGAAGGGCGATAGTCCTCGAGCAATCTCGTCGGCATTTACGAACTCGTGGCAGTGTAGCATCTCTGGCAACATTGTGTAGGATGCGGTGGTCTTGCCCGCACCATTACAGCCTGCTATGATATAGAGTTTCTGCATAATAGTTAACCCTCGTCATTATGAGGATGCTACAAATATAGTAATTCTTGGGTAAAAAAGCAAATTTCGCTACCCCCTAACTAAAAACTCCATAGTGTCTACGCCATCGGCATAGTCGTTAAGTTGTGGGTGCTGTGCCTCGCCAAAGGGTACGCAACCCTCAATGTCGAGATGCGACACCACGCATTGTATCTGCTCGCTATGCTCCGTAAGCCACGCCTTTACCTCGGCAATGTCGCTGTAGCGTTGCACCACCACATTAGCAAGACTTGTGGCAAACACCTTGCCCTCGATAGCAAGAAATGCCCCATAGTTGCAAAACTCTCGCCCCTGTAGCGTATATAATGCACGCATCGAGGCTATGTTGCGCCTTAATTTTGTGTTGTGTGCCTCAGCCTTTGAAAGTGCGATGTCGTGACCCATAGGTGCAAATATCATCGACACCGAGCGACAACCAAGACCCGAGTAGGCGGTTATATCCTCAAACAACCCCTCCAACTCCGCTCTGCTCTCCTTGCCGTCAAGCACTGCAACCGAGTGACGGCTACCGCGTAGCAGACGCTTGGTGTTGGCAAAGTGGTTCTCGAAGTAGCGATTTGCATCCTCGCCACCCGTAGCGATAACCATATCGTAATGCTCCTCCGAAGAGTAGTCGTAGATAGCAATATTTGATTCAATATCGCGCAGAGCATCAACGATATATTGCATCATAACTCTATCTTTACTTGAGGGTTTGATATACGCCTTGTGACCACTGCATAGCACACATAAAAGGTCGAAGAAACCAACCAACGGAATATTGCCCGCCATAATGATTGCCACACGCTGTGGTGTCTGGGCTGTAGGGTATTTGCTTGCCCACGCCTCCAACTTGCCTTTGTCGAGCATATCGGTGCGTATAGCCTCCACAGCACTAACGATATCGCGCTCGGTAAACCAAGGGTTACACTCTACAGCAGATGCTATTACCGCGCGACTCTCCTCACTGCGCCCAAACACGCGCAATCTCTCGCCCAAGGCGATGAATATCTCTATGATACTGCTCATAATCGGCTAATTGCGCATAAGTACACTCTCGATATCTGCCACCGACGTGCCATCCTTGATGATCACGCGCTTCTCCTTGTCGAGCAGATAGAGCGCGGGTATAGCACTAAGGTTGTAGAGTCGCTCGTTGCTTATTATCTGCCCCTTGTCGTATGCGCGTATCCACTCCGCAGGGATGTTGTCGATATACTTGCGCCAACGTGCTACATCCTCATCGGGATATATGGTCAACACCTTCAATACGCCGTGTTGCATTAGCACTGATAGCAGTTGCGAGGATGCAATCTGGCGCATTATCTCACCACAGAGAGGACATTCAGGGTTGCTGAACATTAGTATCGTGTAGTTGGCTTTGATATCGTATAGTTCGCCTTGCGAGTCATCCTCAAGGGTATATACAAAGTTGTTCGCCACTCTGCCAATACGGTTTTTGCGTGCTATGTCGAGGTCATAGGCGGGTGCTATGCGCTCATATTCATCAAGTAGTGGCGAGGAGGCAAGTTCCTCCAATACGGGGATATAGTACTCGTCGTTGCGTAGTGGCGAGTTGGGGTTGTGCAGCACAATCTCGCATACGGTGGCAAAGTAGTCGAGCATATCGTGCGAGGTGGATGCACGACGTATAAGGGCGCGCATTAGCGAGTCGGCGCTCTCCGCAGGGATGATGGTTACATACTCGCTCATCGCGTATATCACATCCTCTCTATTAAGGTCCTTCACTCGCTCTCCCGCCTCAAAGTCGAAGCCATCCCAGTAGTGGTCTACCCTCTGCTTTAACAACTCGGCAGGGGATATCTCCTTAACCACACTACGAGTCTGCTCTGCGGTCTTGGAGGTCTTTCCACTGCCACCACAGCCCACCAACGCCAAGACTATAAGTATCGAGATAATATGTCGTGTCATATGATAAAAAAAGAGTGCCTCACCTACGCGAAGCACTCACCTTTATAGTTCGTATTACATTCGCTCTGGAACACGGATACCGAGCAACGACATTGCCGAGCGGATAACACTTGCAACGGTAGATGCAAGCATCAAACGCAACGAGCGTGTTACGGCATTCTCCTCCTTAAGGATAGAGTGGTCGTGGTAGTAGCCGTTGAACTGCTTTGCAAGGTCGTAGGCATATGCCGCGATTACAGATGGAGCAAACTGCTCGCCTGCGGTGCGTACCACTGCTGGGTACTCCGCGAGAGCCTTGATAAGTTCAATCTCCTCTGGTAGCAACTCGGCATTTGTGTAACCCTCGGTAGAGATACCAGCCTCCGCAGCCTTACGCAAGATAGAGCAGATGCGGGCGTGGGTGTACTGGATAAATGGACCAGTGTTACCGTTGAAGTCGATACTCTCGCGTGGGTCGAAGAGCATAGTCTTCTTTGGGTCAACCTTGAGGATAAAGTACTTCAAAGCACCAAGACCCACCATCTCCGAGATAGCGTGTGCCTCCTCCTCGGTAGCATCATCGAGTTTGCCCAACTCTGCCGACATCTCGCGTGCTGTGCCAATCATATCTGCGATAAGGTCGTCAGCATCTACTACAGTACCCTCGCGAGACTTCATCTTACCCTCTGGCAACTCCACCATACCGTATGATAGGTGGAAGATGTTGTCGCTCCACTCGTATCCGAGTTTCTTCAACACGAGTTTCAATACCTGGAAGTGGTAGTTCTGCTCGTTACCTACAACGTAGATCATATCGTCGAGTTTGTTCTCCTCGAAACGGCTTAGTGCAGTACCCAAGTCCTGGGTCATATATACCGATGTGCCGTCGCCACGAAGAAGCAACTTCTGGTCGAGACCGTCAGCCTCAAGGTCAATCCATACGGAGTTGTCCTCCTTGCGGAAGAATACACCCTTCTTAAGACCATCCTCCACAAGGCTCTTGCCAAGGAGATATGTCTGTGACTCGTAGTATACCTTGTCGAAGTCTACGCCCATAGCCTTATATGTTACGTCGAAGCCCTCATATACCCAACCATTCATAGTCTCCCATAGAGAGTATACCTCTGGGTCCTTTGCCTCCCACTTACGCAACATCTCCTGCGCAGCAAGCATAATAGGAGCCTTCTTCTTTGCCTCGTCCTCGGTCATACCTCCGTTTACAAGTTCTTTAACCTCTTGTTTGAAGTGTTTGTCGAACTCAACATAGTACTTACCTACGAGGTGGTCGCCCTTCATACCCGATGTCTCTGGGGTCTCGCCACCGCCATACAACTGCCAAGCAAGCATAGACTTGCAGATGTGAATACCGCGGTCGTTAACAAGGTTTACCTTGATTACGTTGTGACCATTAGCCTTAAGAATTGTAGCCACAGAGTAACCGAGTAGGTTGTTACGGATGTGACCAAGGTGTAGTGGCTTGTTGGTGTTAGGCGATGAGTACTCAATCATTATTGTGCGACCCGAAGGTGTTGCCATACCATAGTCCTCTGCTTCGGCAATCTCCTTGAAGCGTGCGCTCCAGAATGATGAGTCGATAACAAGGTTTAGGAAACCCTTGATAACGTTGAAACTCTTAATCTCTGGTGTTGTAGCCACAATCTTCTCGCCAAGTTCTGTTGCTGTAGCCTCTGGTGACTTGCGTGATGCCTTGAGTAGTGGGAATACAACTACGGTGTAGTCGCCCTCAAACTCCTTGCGTGTCTTCTGTATCTGAATGTTGTCGCTTGTGCCGTATAACTCCTCTGTAGTACGCTTAACGACACTTTGGATGAACTCTTCAATATTTATCATACCTACCTTGTATTTATATAATTAGGCGCAAAGGTAACTTTTATTTGCGAAATAACCCAAATCTGCGCAAAAAAAGTGTTGTTAAATCGTATAATTTCCTCTTCTCGCTGAAAATACAACCTTCTCTATGCTCCGCGAGCGCGATAGCGAGAAGGAGAATGTCGAGGCTGAACGCATAGCGTTAATGCACGCCATAAGGGAGGAGGGCAAGAGTTTCCGCGAGATTGCTGAGATAATGGATTGCTCAGTAAGTACGGTACACAAGTACCTCACTAAAGTGAATTAGTGATGTTCGCGTTCGTTCGTTCGAATACCTAGTAAAAACGAACGAACGAACACTAACAAAAATAGTAATTAGAAAGAGTAATTAGAAATGGTTGTTAAAGGTTATTAAGGGTTATTAAAGGTAATTAAGGAGATGTTGTCAATAGAACCCTTAAAAACCCTTAAAAACAATATCAGTGATAATATTATATTGCAAGAGGGTATATCAGTGATACGCCATATAGGCAGATAAGCGTTCGTTCGTTCGAACTAATAGGGAAAACGAACGAACGAACGCGAACAACCATTACTGCCTCATCTGCACCATTCTGATGTTTGGAGTTTTTGGAGTTTAAGGAGTTTAGGAAGGAGGCAACCAAACAACACTAACTTCCCTAATTTCCTTAATAACCTTTAATAACCTTTAATAACCTTTAATAACCTTTAATTCCCCTTAATAACCCCTTAAAAACCCTTACTCCCCCTTAAAAACTAATTATTTTTCCTATCTTTGTGCCAAGTTTTTAGTTCAAAAAAGGCAAAGTCCTTTAATATTACTAATTGCTAATTACTCATTACTAATTGATTATGAAGATTGCAGATATAGAATTAGGCTCACAACCACTATTTCTTGCCCCTATGGAGGATGTCACCGACCCTTCGTTTCGCTATATGTGTAAGAAGTTCGGAGCAGATGTGGTATACACAGAGTTTATCTCGTCGGATGGTCTTATACGCGATGCTTGGAAGTCGCGCGCAAAACTCAATATCGCCGAGTTCGAGCGTCCTGTGGGTATACAGATATATGGTCACCTTATCGAGCCTATGGTCGAGGCAGCGCGTATTGCCGAGAGTGCTAACCCAGATATTATAGATATCAACTTCGGTTGCCCTGTTAAGAAAATTGCTAATCGCGGTGCAGGCTCGGGTATGATGCGCGACCCTGACCTTATGGTGGAGATGACACGCCAGATTGTGCGTGCTGTGAATAAGCCTGTAACGGTAAAGACACGTCTCGGCTGGAGTGACGAGATGAAGAATATCGAGGAGATAGCCCTACGCCTTCAGGATGTGGGTATCGCAGCCCTTACAATTCACGGTCGTACTCGCTCGCAGATGTATCGTGGCGAGGCTGACTGGACACTTATTGGCAAGATTAAGAACGACCCTCGAATAACTATTCCTATTATCGGTAATGGCGATGTCGACTCGGCTGTAAAGTGCAAGGAGATGTTCGATAAGTATGGTGTCGACGGTGTTATGATTGGTCGAGCAACATATGGTCGCCCGTGGATATTTAAGGAGTGTAAACACTACCTTGAAACAGGTGAGTTGTTGCCACAGCCATCAGTTATAGAACGTGTTGCAATTGCTAAGGAGCATTTGCAGAAGTCTTTGGAGATAAAGGGTGATAGGGTAGGTATCTTGGAGATGCGTCGCCACCTTACCAACTACTTTAAGGGTCTTCCAGACTTTAAGCAGACGCGCCTAAAACTTGTTACCTCGTTCGATGTCGATGAGATAAACACCACGTTAGACTACGTCGCAGAACGCTGGGGCGATTTCGATATGCGCGAGGCTGTGCCAGCACCACTATCGCACGATATTTAGTTAAACAAAGAGGTTGTCATTGCGACAACCTCTGTTGTATATTACTCCTTCTTTCACGCTTTGCCCTCTATCATCTTGCTCATAAACTTGTTATAGCGTTTCCCAAATGCAAAATCAAATCGTATACTTCTTAAATGCCATATTTGCTACGGTCTTGATTCCAAGAGTAGTTTACGCCTCGATTTCTTCTAAAAGAGAATGCTCTGTATATATTTGTCTATTGCAATCTCTTTGTTAGTTCATCTATTGCAGGCTTCATCGTTTCATTGTACATCTCCGGAAAAAGCCTTATATAATACTCTTGGCTCACACATCGGACAAATACCGTATCGAACATTGCCTCCGTACGATCAATAGTCTGTATGATTCTATTTGAGACTTCGCTTCTCAACGGTAGTAATTTTTGATGAAAATCAGTGCGCGCATTCTGCAAAAGATGCCATAACTCTGTCGCAACATCACTCGGAAACCCATCAGCGATACATTCATCGATTGTTGTGTCCCAGTCTGCTATGTTCGGACGGTAGTACTTTTCTGATAATTCATCCCAATCGACCGTCGAAAAGTCGTAGTAGCAACTAATATCCTCTATATACTCTGTGCTGGTATGTTGGTTACAACCAGTTAACAATGTAGCAATCAGTAGTAATAACAAATATTTTCTCATTGCTTATTCAATTTACATCGAACTATATGCAGTCCCTGAGGACTACCTATTCTACGACAGAACAGGTAGTCTCTTTCTCTGCTTTTGCTTGGCGGAACTTCTCCTGCATAGTAGGGTTGTCAGAAGTCAACTTTCTGATAGTTAACTCATCCGCTTTGTCGTTGGCCAAGCGTAGGTTATTCTCCGAGCCGAGCAATGCAATCTTTATCTTCTGGAGATGGTCGATAGACTTGTCAATCTCCGCAATGGCAGTCTGGAACTTCTCGCTGGCAAGACGGTAGTTTCTGCCAAACTTCTCCTTGAAATCTGCGAGTTTGTCCTCGAAGTCGGTAATGTCGATACTCTGCTTGCGTGCAGTCTTTAACTCCAACATATACTCAATGTTCTTCTTTGCCGCCTGTGTCAATAGAGTGATGATAGGCACAAAGAACTGTGGGCGTACCACATACATCTTGTCGTAGCGGTGTGACATATTCACGATACCCTTGTTGTACAATTCGTTGTCGCTCTCAAGCATCGATACAAGGATGGCATACTCACAGCCCTTCTTGCGACGGTCCTTGTCCAACTTCTCGAGGAAATCCTCGTTCTTCTTCTTGGTCTTGGTCTCGTCTGCCTCATTCTTCATCTCAAACATAATCGAGATGTACTCCTCACCATTTGCGAAGTCGCGGAATACAAAGTCTCCCTTCGTACCATCAGCAACCTCGTTATCCTTCTCAAAATATGCACCCGGCATATATGGACGAAGTGACTGCTCGAACTCGATGGCGCAATGCTCCTCAAGGGTCTCGCCAAGCATCTTTGTAGACTGCTTCGCCTTCATATCTCGGTAGAACGCAATCTGGTCTTCTGCATAGCGCATCTGGCTCTTATGCTGTTCCTCGTTGTCGCGCAATCTGCTCTCGTACTGCTCTTTGATAGCCCTCTCTCGGCTCTCCGCCTCGCGTTTCTCGCTGACGATGACATTCTTTAACTTCTCGATAGCACTCTCCTTGTTGAAAATCTCATCCTTAATGCGGTTCTGCTCCTCGAGTACGGCTGAGCGAAGACGGCTGTCCGCACCCTCGAGTTTTGCATTCAACTGAGCAATCTCGCCCTCCTTGGCACTTAACTCAAGTTTGTGCTTGGTGAGTTCACGCTCATACTCCTCCTTGCATAGAAGCTTGGTGTTCTCAATCTTCTCGGTAAAACGGGTGTTCATCTCCTTGATACGACGCTCCAATTCAGCCTCAAACTCCGAATCTCTAACCTGCTTTACGATTGATGCAAAGTTGTTCTCATCGATTGTAAATGCTGTGTGGCACTGTGGACAAATAATCTCCTTCATAATTATATATTTATATTGTTTATTACACTAATTTATTGTTGTATAGTCTTTTATTGCTGATGTGATATCTTGTTGAGGATGAGTGCTACATCCTCCCTGATTTCTGAAAGATATATAGCATAGGTTCCAATCTCATTGTCACCAAATATCTTATCCTCGACCTGACACTCAATGGTTGCACTAATATCACTCAACTCTACATAGCACGCATTGAAACCCGTATTAGGACTCTGGAGTTGCCATTGTAGTAACAGTAAGTATTCATCATCAGACAAACGAACTCGTACAGTCTGTGTCACCGGTGGCTGGGTGAAGTCATCACCGAAAACAGCCACCTGAACCTCGTATGTCCTGAACTCGAACTTGTTACCGGCAAACTCCTCGTACTCGATTGTGTGTTGCTTGCTAGAGAAGTGTTCCAAAGCAAGTTTTGAACATAAGAACTTATCCATACCTAGAACTTAAATAAAGTAACCAACCATTCCGTGCATATTGCCAAACTTCTCAGGATACTGCTCGCGTATCTTCTGAGCATCCTCTCTTGCCTCATCCATTGTTATGGTATAAGGATCGCAGACCTCGTAGATTCCATCATAGCAGAAATTCTGATCGACGCCACGTGTCACTATGTTGTATAGGTCTTTGTCCGCATATCTAAGGCTATTTATAGTCAAGTCCTTGTTCTCCAGGTGATGAGCAACTAATCGTGCGTAGGTCTCATCCAGAAGGTTGATTTTTACCTTGCCCGTTACCACGCCCTTCGGTGTCACTTGGTGATATTTAAAGCTATACATATAGTATTCGGTGTCAAGGTCAAAGCCTATCGTCTCCGGACCATAAATCATATCGTGTAGAGTATCCTCATCAAACACCTCGTCGAGGTGATTGTAGAAGTCATCCTTACCATACTTCTCGCGCAGAGTCAGAAGCTGTGCCATTTCCTCCTTAGAGAATGATTGCAGATTGTACCATCCATCTGCAGGACAGCAGTCAGAAATGCTTCGAATCTCATAATGAGGTGTGCGCTCCTTAGTTGCCAAATAGTTTTGTGCCAATGTAATGTAGGTAGGATTGATAGTAGTCATAATATATAAGTATTAAATGTTAATATTTGCTCTCTCAGGTTTGCTGGTGCAAAGGTAGGTATAGTTTACGAATACTATGTTCGCAGTAGGATAAAATTTTATCTTCGTTATTTTGGCGACTCGTTGCGAACATTGATTGCGCAATCTTTTATTTGCTTTGCTGCGAAAATCAAAATGTAGTTCGAAACAATGTTTAACCTCCTTCAGTTTGCTAGTGCAAAGGTAAATACGGTCTATGCACACTATGTTCGCAACAGGATAAAATTTTATCTTCGTTATTTTGCCGACTGGTTGCGAACATTGATTGCGCAATCTTTTATTTGCTTTGCACCGTGGTTCATAAGATTAAAGTAATATGGTGGTGTTAATCTATTTTCTGGTTTTGCGACTGCAAAGATTATAAAACATTACGCACACTATGTTCGCATAATGTTTGGTCGATAGGAAAAATATGACTAACTTCGTTGCGAACATAGAGTGCGTACTTGCGAATTATCTTTGCAACGCAAACAGTAGAACAAACACTAAAACTTATATAATATGGTAAAGAAGAACGCTATTATGCGATACAAGATCTTGGACAGTTTGTTGTCCAACAGAAATCGCTATTACTCAATCTCGGAACTTTTAGAAAAGGTTAACGAGGCATTGGAACTTGACGGTATGGAACCGGTATCTCGCCGCTGTATTGAGAAAGATCTTAACACCCTGGAGTGCGCTCCATACGAAGCAGCAATAGAGCGCGTATGGTATCACGGTAAAAAATGTATTCGATATGCAGAAGAGGGCTTTTCAATCTTTGTCAAGAAGTTGTCCGACGACGAGGAGAACCTGCTATCTGAGGTGCTGAATACGATCGGTCAGTTCGATGGTATAGATAATTTCGAGTGGCTTGATGGTTTGAAAAAACGCCTAAACATAAAGGAACACCGCCGAATTATAGTATTTGACAGTAATCCATATTTAACAGGAAAGAACCTTATCGGCTCTCTGTTTACAGCAATTTCAAACAAGTGTGTGATATCGCTGAAGTATCACTCCTTTAAGAATTCCAAGGCAATCAAGCGTATTGTCAATCCGTACTTGCTGAAAGAGTATAATAACCGCTGGTTTTTAATAGCCGGATATAAAGATGGCACAATACGTAACTTTGCTTTGGATCGCATTGAAGACTTTGAGGTTATGTCCTCATTGCAGTATATCGAACCCGATGAAGACCTGGAGTCTCGCTTCGATGATATTGTAGGTGTTACCTTACCATCCATAGAGGAGGATAATACCATCAAAGACATACTGTTGTGGGTTAACGAAGAGGGATACCAGTATGTCAAAACCAAACCTCTGCACGGCTCACAGCGTGATGTCAAAGGCGAGGAGGACAAAGCGGTGCGTGAGAGGTATCCTGCATTACAGGGAGGTCGTTTTTTTAGGTTGCAGTGCATCTTGAATTACGAGATTGAACAGTTATTAATGTCAAAGATGGATCAACTCGTAGTGCTAGAGCCTGCTACTTTGAAAGATGGCTTAATAAACCGCATAAAGAAGATGGATTCGCTTTACAGTAGCATCTAATAAGATACAATTTAAACTTCACACGATTATAAAGAATAGCGGAATATGGGTAGAGTTTCAAAAAGAAAAGCAGTTAGACCAAATGATATGGACTGTATGGATTGGATGCCAGTAGAGATTGACAATGATGAGAAACTCACCCTGTTGAGTGCAGTTTGTCAGATTGTTGAGGTAGTACGCAATTCTCGTTATGATTCGCGTATATACGATGCTGCAGCCCGTCCTATTGCCTATATCAAGGATTTGCTATTCTTAACCGAAAAGCAGGTTGTGGTCTATGCCATTGTTATGGATATGTACTACGACAACCAGATATCGACCTTTGATATTGGCAGATGTCTCGACATATCTCCACTTAAGGCGATGACTTTTAGCGAAGACCTTGAGGAACTATGCCGACGCAACTATTTGGCAGAGAACACTGATGAAGAGTCTACCGACAAAAGCTATAGCGTAACTAAGGATGCTATTAATTCATTACAACAGAACTGTGCAATTTGTTTTCATAGTTCTAAAATTCGCAGTGCTGAAGATTGGTTTGGTGCTTTGGATAAAATAATCTCTGCGCGTTGTAATAGGAAGATTGACTACGACACACTTTGCTTGCGTATTGAGAATCTTGTAAAGCAGAACACAAGACTGCCAATGATTAAGAGATTCAATACAAAGGCAAGCAAATTAACTACAGAAGAGCAAATGCTTTTCTGGTGGGTATGCAATATGGTTGTATGCGCAGGATATGAGGCTATGACTCCTGATCATTTTAGGAAACTATACGACACCCTCGCAGTACACCGTACTCAGCGCAAGTCGCTTGAATTAGGCTCAAATGGACTTATTAAGCACGGTCTGCTTCGTATTGCAAGTGCTAGTGAGCAGAATGTTAAGGATAGTTATGAACTAACCCCGTGGGTTGTGAAGGATATGCTTGCCGAGTTGGAGTTGGAAACTGCAACCTCTTCGTCAAAGGATATTATTGACCATACAACCATCACGCCGAAGCAGTTATACTACAACGAGAGAGAACAAAGGGCTATTGACCAACTTGCCTCGTTGTTGCAACCGGAGCGTTTTGCTCAGGTTCGTGACGAATTGCAGAAGCAGGGTTTTCGTAAGGGTTTTGCCTGCCTCTTTCACGGCGCACCAGGTACAGGTAAAACTGAAACGGTTCTGCAGCTTGCACGAATGACCGAACGAAACTTAATGCAAGTAAATATCTCCGACATAAAGAGTAAGTGGGTTGGCGAGAGTGAGAAGAATATCAAGGCTATCTTCACCCGTTATCGCAAACTAGTGGCAGAGTCCGATGTTGCTCCTATACTGCTTTTTAATGAGGCTGACGCTGTCATCGGTAAGCGTTTGGAGGATGTAACTCGCTCGGTGGATAAGATGGAAAACTCGATGCAGAACATCATTCTCGAGGAGATTGAGAAGCTCGATGGTATACTAATCGCCACTACAAACCTAACTTGCAACCTTGACCACGCCTTTGAGCGTCGCTTCCTCTATAAGATAGAGTTTGCAAAGCCTACGGTAGAGGTAAAGAGTTTTATCTGGCAGTCAATGATAGCGGGACTAACACCAGAAGATGCAACAACATTGGCCTCGAAATATGATTTCAGTGGTGGTCAGATTGAGAACATAGCTCGAAAGAGCGTTGTCGGTAGGATTATCTCTGGTGAGGATATTTCACTGAACTCACTCATCGCTCATTGCGATACAGAGTTAATTGGCAATAGTGTTCATCGTAAAATAGGCTTTTAGTATGGAGGATAAGATTAAGTATATCATAAAAGATGGCGAGCAAAGACCGAGTAATATAATTAAGATTAGACAACCAACAATAAATCATTACTAATATGAGCAATAACACATATTACAACATTAAAAATGTTGCGGTTTCTACAAACGGACAAAACGAGATTTACTTCGATATTGAATGGGAAGGTGATGAAAATCTCGACTACTTTGAATTAAGAGTGTATGAAGGTGGCAAAGACTACTGCTTAGAGACTCTTGGATACCCATCTCATCAACAGAGAGTGGTCGTTAAACCTCATTCTTTCTACAAAAACTGGAAGACCAAGGAGGTAAACAAGCACACGATTTATATCGAGTTAGGCATACCCGAGTATACCGACAATGGTGAGCAGTTAAGTTGGAAATTATTAGCAGACTACAAGCCAATAATTGTAGATATCTATCACGAGGCTCACATCTTGAAGAAAAATATTATGGAGTTGAGAGACCCTAAAGAGAATAGCCAAGGCTAAGGAGCGAGCAACATCGCGCATCTTATCTTAACGGTTATAGGGTCATTGTTGCCGGTAGCCGTGGATTCTAAAGCTGATAACAAATTCAAGAAAAAATTCTTACCTTTGATACAAATTTGAACACTTAAAATTTTAAGATATGGCAAAGATTACTGTTGAATTGGAGGCGTTTTACGGTTATAGTTGTGGTTTCCAAAGTCATAGTAGCAATGAAACCGTAGAGTTAGAGATTTCAGATAACGAGTTAGACGCTCTTAAGAAGTTAGGGAAAGAACAAATCACAGCAGAGGATATTGTTGCTGCAATTGAGAGTGGCGATACCACTCTTCAATCGCTCCACGAGAAGCTCGAAGAGAAGTTCTACTATATGGTTGAGGAGTATTGGCTATATGAGGCAGATAATGAATGTTTAGACGAATGTCTTGCGGAACATATTGAACAGGATATGAGTGAAGGAATATATCCTCCTGTTACATATGACGAGCTTATTGAGTGGTACGAGACCGGTGATATAGATAGTGATAAACTAGATTTTTTGGCAGGCTTCGATGAAGGTGGTTATTTATACGAAGACCAAATCGAAGAAAAGTATGATGAGTTTATACGCGAAAGATACTACGATTGGGTTAAGGAACACGACCACGAATTTGTTGCGGAGCGCGTAGGATTAGACCTCGATGCTTGCCGAGATGACGAGGTTGATTATACGATTAGTCTTCCTAACGATTAATTGTAGGATAAAATCAATTAATTATAACTACCCAAGAGGTTCTAATAGATTTCAATTAAAAATGAGATAAATGAAAAAGTCGCACCATTTTAGCATCGAAGAACGGGATAGCGTATACTACTTGCTCGATAATGGAGAGCAAGTAACAACACCCAATGGACAGATTGCCTGTACCAAATCACAAGAGTTAGCTGGTATACTCGTAAAGAATGCCAATGCAACCAAAGGAGCCTATACCAAACCAACTGATTTGTTATGCTACTTTTACTCTACGCTAGATTTTACGATGCAGTGGAATGAAGAACAGACAAAGGAGTATGTTCAATATCTCACCAACTGTCTGGTCTGTGATCCGTATTTGATGTTTAGACAACCTTGTCCAGTACGTCAAGCTATTGAACAGTTCTTTGCTAGTCATCTTTCTGAAACATTGAACGAGTTACCTCCGCACCGTTTGGTTTGTTACATAATTCTTAATACAGTGTATCAATCGCCAATGTTAGCGCAATATATTGTTGCTGACATTATTGATGGAGAAGGCGAATACGAGGATCTTAAACAAGAGTTTCTCGATGACTTAAAAGAATTCTGTAGAGAAGAGGGGTTGATCTTCAATCGTCGCAAATATAGCGATATGATTGACAAGTTTGTGGCTTACTATACTATCGATGAGATCTAATTTGGAAATAATTAAGTAATTCGAGTGTCGTTTTGTGAGAAATAGTTAAATTTGCACAACAAGGAGTTTGGCCTGGGTGGCATTTATGAATTATGTCAAGACTCTCCCTCGTGAATCACAGCAAGATAACTTTTAACTGGCAATCATTTCATTATGAATAATCTCGAAACCTTCTATCACGGCAGTTGCCACCTCTTTGACAAGTTTTCGCTCTCCTTTTTAGGTTCAGGTGAGGGCAAGTCGAAATTTGGTCAGGGAATATATATTACATCAAACTACAAGACCGCAGTACTCTATGCCTCGAAGTCTGCCAAGGCCAACGGTAAGGATAGTTGCTATGTCTATACAGTTGAAGTGCCGGTGCTTACAGAGGACAACCACATCTTTTCGTGTAAGGCTGTCAATACATCCGTAGTAGCACGTATCGAGAATGCTATAGGCGAGACTTTTCATGATGAGGTTAAGAGTGCAGGAAAGTATTTCCGAAAATATCTCGGAAACTTGCTGACAGGTCAGAGAGGAACTATCAAACAGATGATGAGTAAGGCTGATGCTACAGCCGAGAATGCCGTGTCGCAGTTTTTAAATAGCGTAGGTGTTATCTATCTTGCGTGGCCACAGTCGCAGACAAAACCTGATGGAGAGACTAACCGCGCGGTGTTAAACGAAGAAGATATCAAGATTCTGAAGATTGAGCAGGTCGAGGTCGATGATAATAATAAGCTAGTAGAAGACTCAGCGATAGAGATAAGGAGTTTTTAATATTTTAAAAAGTTGTTAATATGGAAATTTTTGATGAACAGCGACTACTATTTGCAGATAGTTCAGTTATGAAGAATATTGAAGAGATTAAGGTTGTGGGAAAGATATCAGTAGATGTCGGTTACAACTTAATTAGGCACACCTTTTCTGTGGTAGATCTCTCCGAGGCTGACTTTACCGAAGAATACAAAGAGGAGTATTTGTGCTTGGGATTCTCCCACTCCGGACCTGTGTATAGTAATCGATTGTGCAATCGCCACTACGACTATTTGGCGATGTTTATCAACGATGTACTCACCCAGAAGATTATTCTGCCACCAAATATCAAACGCCGACATATGAATCGTATCAAAGAAAATGTCAGCATCGAAGAGGTTGTGGTAACTGACGACTGCACTCTATTCTCTATGAAGGATGGTGATGTCTATAATAAAAAGGGAACAATACTGATATTTAGCAATAAAAAATAAAGCTATGCACTATCCAGAATATGATATTATTGAACGCTATCCAGCAGAGCAGACAATTGGTTTTACCTCTACTGCTGCCGAGTGGGGCTTGCTATCGAATTTTGCAAAGACACCGATGGTTGTGAATGGCGTGGAGTTCGTTTGTGTTGAGCAGATGTTTCACTACATTCGTCTCAATAGCGAGACGGAGCGTGCTGAATACCTCAAGGTGTCTTCGGGGATGGTTCTCAAAATGAAGGCAAAGGCTTTTGCTAAACGAGGTGTCGAACGAAGTGATTGGAAAGATATTGCTGTAGATGTTATGCGATTCTGCCTTAACCATAAGTACGCAAGTTCAGAGATGTTCCGTAAGGAATTGGAGCGTAGCAATGGAAAGTATATCGTAGAAGATGAGAGCAATCGTCGCAAGAAACCCGATTCGTGGGGTGCGATTCTCGATACCACGGCCAACGAGTACTATGGTAAGAACATTATGGGTCGCCTGCTGATGGAGTTGCGAGAGAAGGGAGTGCTTGAGTATCACCATTTCGAAATATAGAGAAATAAACCGGATATTATGCAAACAAATTTAAATATTTTGTTTATCTTTGCATAGAGGGTTAAGCTCGGGTTGCAATTTATTTGCTATATAACATACTATATTAAAAAAATAAGACTTATCGGACACTTCGAGACCTATAGATAAGTGTGCCAGATACTCCAAGTATCATACTGTTTCGGCAGTCGGTATGTTATCCAATTTATTTGGATGTACGTTATATGCTCCCGAGCATACTCTCTTCCTTTATAATCATTGCCTATGTTGTCATTTCTTGAATATGCATCTGAACGTAGAATCTTAGAACTCCTAATCAAGGAACGTGTCAAGGTTGCTCTTAAGTGTAAACTGCAAAATGCATCACCTAAAACTATCGAGCATAAAGCCGAGAACAATCTTTCGTTGTCGGTCACGGAGCAGATATTTCTACTTATGCCTCCGCGTGATTCGTGGTGCAGACCTCAAAAGAGAGAGAGAGTGCAGATACAACAGGGTAATAGTAGAAACCAGAAGCAACTACTTGCGCGTAGCATAGCTATTACAATTAAGCGACATCGTAATAGTGGCAAAGAGTATAAATACCTCAATAATCTTGATGAGTTTATTGCATCGATACGCCGAGATATTGCTAGTAATGACCCACTAAAGTTTATTTCTATCAAAATCATTGGCAAGAAGAAGAGTGTGAATAGTGATAATGTCGTTATTCTACGTCCGCTATGTGTCTTTGAGTCGTTGAGAGAGAAATTGCTCATCGCACTTGCCTCTAAATACCTGTCCGAGATATTCGACCCATTTCTTCATAGCGAGATAATCTCCTATCGTCCACCGCGTATATATCACAATAGTGAGAATATGATAATAACGACACGCGATAATGCTATTGAAAACATTCAAGCTTATCGTCGTAGTCATATAAATATCTATGTCGCAGAGTGTGATATTCAGAAGTACTTCGATACCATCAATCACGATGTAATACGTGGGTGTTTTCGTAAGTTCGCAGATCAAGTGAAGGGCATTCATCCTGATTTTGACTACTCAGTGGTTGAACGTATAGTAGATGCGTATCTAGATTCGTACTCATTCTATAATAATGTACTTATTGAGAATGAGCATCTATTAAAAACTACACCTCCGCGTGCATATGAGGGTCCAAAGGATGAATTATTCGTTAGGCGCGGATGCTATACCGAAGCGGAGTTTGCCGAGTCGAAAGATAAGATAGGTATTCCGCAAGGAGGTGCCTTATCAGGACTTATATCCAACGTTGTGTTGAATACAATAGACAATGAGAGCATTCTGAAAACAGACGATCCGAATAGATTCTTCTGTCGCTATGGTGATGATATTATGCTTATGCATACATCTCGTAGTAAGTGTGAAGAGTTGATAGCAAATTATTGCAAGGTACTTACGGATAATAAACTATTGTATCACGAGTTTGTGAGCGTTGCCGATGAGTCTATATGTCGCTCCGATGGTACAATTCGCACTGCATTTTGGGACCTTAAATCTCGCAGTCCTTTCCTCTGGGGACGTAGTGCAACAGAAAAAGAGTCTGTAGACTGGATTGGCTTCTTGGGTTACGAAATACGATACACAGGCGAGGTGCGTATGCGTCGTTCATCATTGAATGAAAAATTCAAGAGTGTAAAGCGTAAGTATAAGGGTAGTATAAAGAGTAGTTTTGCAAGAGGTAAGTCGAGATTAAAGAGAACAGAGGTGGTAGAATCGGAGATTCTCCGTTACGCAGAAAAGTTCGCAGGCGATAGTTTTTCGAATGCTAAAAGTCTTAATCGTAATAAGTATAGCGAGACGCAGGCGTTAAAACTAAAACGCTATACAAATAGTTGGATGTTCAAGATGGTCTATAAGATGGCGCGTCGTAATGGATTGTCCAAATCTGATGCGATAAGATTATGGAATGAGGCAAAGCAACGAGGCGGAACGAACTATCCAACAACTTCTTAACAATACAAAACAGATGTCGAAACTTGAATATATCAGAGAGAGACTCTCTGATGCTACGTTGCGCAAAAGATTGGCAAAGGTTGTTGCCGATGTAGATGCTCTGATTCCTCAAAGTGAAGAGGAGTTTGGGGATGTCCAGAAATTCGGACTCTACCCTGCCGAGCAGTGTATTCCATTCGTAACGAAGCAGGGTACACCTTTCTATCAACTCGACAATATGGCGATGGTCCCAAATGGAGATACAGCGAACCATCTGCGATATGGCGATTTTGAATTCCGTCAGCTTGAGGTGCTATACATTATGGCACGAATGGACAATGCAGAGGCTCATAATTGGCTAAAGGATAAACTCTTTCAGGGTTGTCGTGTAGATGCCCGCAAAAAGACTGAGTATAAAGCTAAATTTAGGGGCCACGAGCGTGCAGATTGGAAGACTATCCAAGTTGAGTGGATGAAATACTGCCTCAATCTAAAGTATCGTTGCAATGCGCTTTTCCGTAAAGATTTGTTCGACTGTAAGGATAAACTTCCTGTAGAGGACGCAACGGGAACTAAATATGCTTCAAATCTGTTTTGGGGTGCAGCATTAGTCGAGATTGATGGCAAAAAGTACTACTTTGGTTGCAATGTACTGGGCAAACTCCTCGCAGAACTTCGCCAGAATAATGGTAAACTAACATACAAATTGCCAGAGGGAATGCATCTATTTGGCAAACCGATAATAGAGAAGTAAGTATTTAATACTAAATCAAGATAAAGAGAAACTAATAATATAGGAATGTATGGAATATTTTTTTTGATAAAGTTTATGTTCATATTGCAGATTACATAACTTGTAATCAATATGATCGCGATGACTGCTTTTATATAGATTTTAGTGAAGACGAAATCATCAAAACATGCAGACTTGAAGATATGGGATACGACTTAAATAATGACGGCACAGTTTATAGAGATGGTAGTGGTCGCCCTGTATCAAGCCACAATAACCATTGTCACCTTGTCGATGATGTGATAATGATTGATGAAAGCGGTAAAAGAGTTCCTAATGAGGAATATATAGATAAACTTATTTCGAACTATTTCAACATTAAATAATAAACTATTACATATGACATTTGATGTAAAACAAGCAATTATTGACCGTCTTCGTGCAACTAATCGCAAGAACATAGAGAGAGTTATCGATTATATGGAGAGAAATGGGTTCTTCACAGTCCGTTGTGGTAGACACCATAGGTACACTGGAGGATTAACTTCGCACTCTTGGCAGACATATCAAATTGCATTACGATTGAATGCCGAGCGTTGCGCAAATAATCCACAAGTGCCTGTTTTAGACGAAGATAGCATCGCTATTGCTGCTCTTCTTCACGATATTTGTAACTGCTCAGGTCTTGATAGTATAAAGGGACATACATTGCGTTCGGCAGTCATACTTTTGGAAATGGGTCTTCCTCTTTCTACAGACGAGTACCTTGCTGTGCGTTTTCATATGAATCTAGAAGATAAAAAGTGGCACACCCTCTACAATGAAGCGAAGAACAATCCGTTACGTCAGTTAATTACTGAAGCAGATCATTTATCTGCAGAACGATACAAGGGGTATCAGGACATATATACATCCCACGATGATATACAGCCATATCTTTGTAATATAACTCTACTTGATTCAAAAGATATTATATATCAGGTTAATGAGGGATGGTTTTTGGGAATACACTCCCCATATGATGGAGAGATTGATCCTAATTGGAAGGATAAAATCACAGGTGTTAAGGAATACGATACTGCTAAGTTATATCCTATCAACGGCTCTTTTATCGGAGCAATATATGTCCTGGGAAAAGGTCATAAAAAGGGACTTTTTGTACTGCACCATTACTTTGGAATGCAAGGAGGTGCTTTCTTCTCGCCAGATAAAGACCCATTTAGATACAGCGATATAAAAGTGTATTGTGATTGGAATGAGTGGTCTTCTTTTGATGGTAATTGTGATAATTGGAGTAGTTATAGCTATGTCGTTTGTAAACAATACAACGGTTGGAAACTGGTTAAAGTCACTCAATTTCCAAAACCTAACTATGAGGTTATTAGAGAAGGGTTCTCATCAGCAGAGGAGGCGATGAAATCAATAGGAGTAGATGATTGCGACAAATACCTTTGCAAGCACCTTGTAGACTAACTTATAAACTTTTAAACTGACATTTATGAAGAAGACTTGTATGCTTAGTGGTAATTTTGCTCTTGATACTATCGTAACTCGTGACTATCCCAACGGTTTTGTTGTTGGCAAGAGCAATAAGTTTACAGAAACTTTAGTCACAGAAACCGTAGGCAACACCTGCGGCAATGTTGCTTGTATGCTTGCCTATCTTGGTGTGCAAACATTCCCAATCACCCACCTTGATCTCTCGGAGCAAGGTTTGCAAATTAAAAGCGACCTTGAGCGATATGGTGCCGATGTGCGTTTTGTGGAGAATAGCGAAAGCGGAGGCACTACATTGCTTCGCTGCACTCACAAGCGAGATAAGACAACGGGCAAGCATACCGTATCGTTTAGAGCAACTTCGCCCGGTAGCCGTTTTCCAAAACGCAGATTTCTTCGTGTGCGTGACGAGGCTCCTGCTTTTATGGAGAGTCTGGACTTTACTCCCGATGTTTTCTTTTTTGACACTGCTGAGGCAGGACTTCGCTATTTGGCTGGGGAGCTTTGCAAGCGAGGTACTTTGGTTTACTTTGAGCCTGAAAGTGATGCCGACAAAAATAAATTTCTGAAGGCGGTAGAGGTGAGTGATATCATAAAGTTTAGCCACGAAAAGGTGGGCGACACCTCGTTCACGACCCAATACAAAGACAAACTCTTTATCCGCACAATAGGTGCAGAAGGTCTTGAATTTAACCTTTGCGGGCAGGGCTGGGTGAAGGTTGCTGCTGTCCCTAATGACAATGTGGTCGACTGGGAGGGCGCAGGTGACTGGACTACGAGCCAATTTATTGCTTGCCTGTGCGAGCGGGATATTCTCTCTATTGCGCAGATGTCGGTTGACTCCGTGCGAGAATGCTTGGAAATCGCATGCACAACCGCTTCCCGCTCAGTTTCATACTTGGGTAGCAAAGGAATGATTGATGCGGGTAAATAATATCAAAATAGATTTAACATATGAATACACGATAGATTGTTAAACGGTTGGCTAAACTCCTATACCAGGATGAGGGAGTTTATGAGGGCGTCGTATGCTTTGATTGGTCGTCATACGACGAAGAGTATGAAATTCCGAGCATTTGTATTGATGGAAATAACGTAATGGTCGAGGAGTTTCAGGTTAATAAAGAAAGTACTGAAATCATTATAACTAGTGGCGATGATAGATACACTCTTGACCTTGCTGCATATACAGAGCAGGAATATGAGGAGATGGGTCTGTACACGTTGCTTAATGATGTCTATTACGAAACCGATTATTCTTGGGGTTTGGCGATTTCGACACAGAGTTTCTTGGCTATAATAGGTTGAGTGTGGAAATAAAAGATGGCGTTGCAATCATTCCAAGTGACGTGATGCATATTAAAACGGAGACGTTCTATGAATGTCCTACACTTAAGAAAGTTATTGTGCCGGGGAATGTAGAAAGCATTGATGAAGAAGCCTTTTTCGATTGTGAGTGGCTAGATACAGTCATATTCGAAGGTAAAACCTATATTCACGAGGATTGCTTTACTCGGTGTCCCAGTCTGACATTGATATCCGTACCTCGTAATTTGGCAGAACATTACAAGGAGTGTCTGGAAGAGCATTGGCACGACGCTATTGAAGAGAAATCGATTTAGACATTTTGGATATGATGAGGAACGTATACGAGGATAATCAAACCACTGATCGTTTAATTGATAATGATAGTCTCAAAGGAGACATCCGATTGCCCGTTACCCTGCAACAGACCATATGGGTCGAATACAAGCGTAAATGTCTCTTTTGGAAGAGGGTTAAAGCAATCCACCAGACCATATCGAGCGACAATCCTTATGTCGATATCAAATACTCCGAATACATACAAATAGACAAGAAATAACCGAAGCCTTCATTTACTGCGAATGGAGGCTTTTTTAGTTAATGATATAGATTAAATGAAAATATTATGGCAACAGTAAAAGTAAAATTACGCCCGTCATCAGTGGAGGGCAAAGCAGGTGTTATCTACTATCAAATCACCCACAATCGTAAAACCCAACAAATAACAACAAGGCTCCGTGTAAGCCCATCGGACTGGAACGCAGACGAAGAAAAGTTAGTCGCATCAGTCTCCAATCGCTCGATGATTCAGAATAGCATCGATAGCGATGTAGCGTTGCTACGAAGGATTATTTTAGACCTGGACAGTTGTGGTGTGGATTACACTGCAAGTGATATTGTCAATCGCTACAAATCGCCCCAAAGCCATATTCTCGTGCTCGATTATATGCGCTCGCAAGTTGAGCAACTACGGGCGACAAACCGCCTCGGAACAGCCAAGAATTACGAGAAGACAATGAGTAGTTTTAGCGAGTTTTTGGGCGATGTTCGCCTACCGCTGTCAGCCCTAACCGAACAAGTGATTACAGATTATAACTCATTCCTCGTTCAGCGAGGTTTGGTGCGCAATTCTGTGTCGTTCTATATGCGGGTGCTTCGTGCTATCTACAACAAGGCTGTAAGGCAAAAACTAATCGAACAGCAGCATCCTTTTATAGAGGTCTATACGGGCATTGATCGCACTCGCAAGCGTGCTGTGTCAGAGTCAATTATAGCGCAACTGCACCGCTTGGAATTGGAGGTCGGAACACCTCTCTCCTTATGTCGCGATATGTTTATTTTCAGCTACTGCACTCGCGGAATGGCGTTCGTGGATATTGCCTACCTCAAGAAGTCAAACTTACAAAATGGAATGATATGTTATGCTCGCCGCAAGACGGGGCAACTGTTGAGCGTTCGCATTGAGCCGAGCATCAAACGAATAATTGACCGATATGCCGACTCGGATTCACCTTATGTATTTCCGATTTTGAACTCACTTGACGCTAATGAAGCATACGAGCAGTATCAGGTAGCCTTAAACACTCATAATCGCTTACTCGGCAGATTATCAGAGATTTTGGGGTGTGGATGTAAACTGACTTCATACACCTCACGCCATAGTTGGGCTACCGCAGCTCGTAATCACAATGTACCTATTTCCGTTATTAGTCAAGGAATGGGACACACATCCGAACAGACTACTCGGATTTATCTAACAATGTTAGAAAATTCGGTGATTGACGATGCAAATAAGGGGATAATGGGAGATTTGCTGTAAGGGTTCTATCAAAGAACACTAACCTCGAGTACAAATATATAAAAAAAAGTTTAAATTAAAGCAAGTTTGGTCTAATTATTTTTCGCTACCGTTCTATCAAAGAACAATATTTTAGGCCGTTGAATTATAGGAACTTATATCAGAATATTTATAGTTATTCATTACAACTTGCTGAAATACTGACATTAAGAAATAATAATTAAATAATATTTCAAAATAAAAATTTTTACATTCTGCTAAAAATTAATTATTCTTAAAAGAGAAAATGTTTCAAAAAAACTTCTCATTCACGAAATTCATATTATTGTTTTCCAATATATTACACTCATATCTTTGTTCTTTGATAGAACACATTCCCCAAATAGTCTCTATTTACTATGAACAAGATAGCAGTGGAGGGCGAAAATCGCAAGGAGAAAGGTTCGTTTGTCAATGGGACAAACGACCGCGAAGCGCACCCAAAACGCTGGATTGCAGTACTCGTTCAAGTAAATTGCGAAAAGAAAACTGCGACCCGATTGGGTAAGGTTGGCTACGAAACCTATATCCCGACACAGCAAGAAGTGCACCAATGGAGCGATCGCAAGAAAAAAGTTGATCGTTTGATTATGCCTATGGTGGTTTTTGTTCGTGCAACAGTACGAGAGGAAGAGTGGCTTCGCGATCAATCGTACATTTACAAACTCTTGGCACTTCCTGGCAGTGATGAAGATAAGAAAAAGTTTGCTACCCCTATCCCCGATAACCAGATCGAGAGATTAAAGTTCCTGCTTAAAAATGCAGAAACCGAAGTGTTAATAGTAAGTGACTTCAAAGTTGGCGATTCTGTCCGTGTGACATCCGGGCCACTGAAAGGACTTGAAGGTGTGGTTAGCGAGGCCGATGAGAAGAGTTCAATCGTGGGCGTACAGATTGATGGGTTGGGCTATGCCTGTGTCAAAATATCCAAGAACTATTTAACCTGCTAAAAAGAAACAATGCAAATGATTTTACATAAATCATACAGAGATATGACCGACAAAGAGATCGTCGATCTGATAATTGCAGGAAACGAAGAAGCTATGCTCTATCTGTTATACGACAGATACGAGAATGATTTGAAGTTTTATGCATGGAGATATTACGATTCGTTGGTATATCTTGAAGATTTGATTAACTATTTGTATATACAATTCAAAGGCAAGAATGGTGACTGGCAGCCATTGAAATCGTTCCAATGGAAGTGTAAATTTAGAACTTGGTTTTGCTCCGTTGCATCACATTTATTTCTCGAAAAGCGAGATGAATTGATAGGTTTAGGGGGTAAAGATGGCTCTAAAGGTACAGATGGCGGAGACAAACCGTTGCCTGAGCCTAAACCAGAAGCTGAAAATCAGAAACTGGTGATGCTTATGGAAGCTATCAATCGACTTGAAAATGATGACTATCGCTTCATTCTCATCAAGGAACTTGAAGGATATAATCATAAGGAGATCGCAGAAATGATGGTTGCGAAAAGAAAGAAAGAGAACAAAGTAACCTTCTATAAAGGCAAGATAGTCGTTCCTGATGCTCATTATGTAGATATGAATAAGGCAAGGGCTCTCAGGGAGGTCAAAGCTATTGTAGAACAGATTAAAAAAGACTGGTATGAAAATAAGTGATGAACTGATTGCCTGTTATGTCGAAGGGACTGTAACCGCAGAAGAGCGAAACTTCGTCAGAAAATATCTGTGCGAGCATCCCGAGGAGTATGAGCGAGTCTTATGCTTAATGGATAATGACACAGTTGATTATTTAGGTGAACAATTAGAGATTTCTGAAAATTGCATTCCGATGAATGAAGCATCATTCTCGGATATAGCATATTCAGCGGCGGCATTTGCGCCGGAACAAAATAATTTATTCATTCCAAAGCAAAAATCAAAACTATCCAAGACAAATGGGCTGTATGATAGATTAAGCAGAATGAGTAAGGAATTAGACGATATATTGTAGGATATGCCTTTAGTAGAAGGATATAATAAACTGAAGAGTAAGGCTGAGCAGATTGTTGAAACTGTAAAGACCTCAAAACTTCTTTCTCAAAAGAAGGATGCTCCTCTTCCGTATGCATATCCTTGTGACAATTACATAGATTCAATTCTCTCAAATGGTTTGGTTAGAAAGACCCTCCAGTTGTTTGCAGACAAGTACTGCAAGGAGCAAACCCAGAAGATAAAATCCACCGGGCAATTAGTTAGCAAAGCGAATTATCCTCAGTTCTATGATATTCTTCAAAGTTGTTATAAATCTTTGAATGTTGAGGAAATTCCTGAGGTATATATAACAAACCAACTTAAAGGTATAAATGCTTTAAGCGTAGGGAGTGATAGTGCTCCAATCATCCTCATTAGTCGTAAAGCTGTGATAAGCCTTTCAGACGGAGAATTGAAATTTATGATTGGACACGAATTGGGACATATTCTTCAGAAAAATCTGATGTGCCATACGATTAAAGGTCTATTGGATAATCTTAATAGTAAATCAGAAATCCTCGGTCCTATCGTGTCAGATTTGATTGATGTTCCGCTCAACCAATGGTACAGATGTGCTGAATATACCGCCGATAGAGCTGGATACATATGTGCGAAAAGTATAACACACATTAGGTCACTATTCGGAAGATTGTGTAACACTACCATTAAGGAAACAAATCAAATCGCACGGTATTTTGAGTTGAGTAATATACACCCGATGTATAATAATAGAATCAACCAATTGGAACAATTCATATTGCAACAACAATGATATAGATGTTGTATGATTAAGAATAAGAAGATATTAAAAGGCTTGGATCACTCACAATATGAGCATCCATTTGACAAGAAGGCTTTGAGCGCATTGCAAAGCACCCCAGGTGTTGACCTTGTTGGTAACTTTATTACAAAGCATACCATTGAGAAGATTTATACAGTACAATACACTGGAAGTAACTTGAAGGTAACAAGCGAAAACTATCCGAAAATTTACGAGTATTTACAATATGCCTGTCAGATCTTGGATTTACCTAAAGTTCCAGAGTTGTATATTGAATGGGGGTATAGTATAAACGCATTTACTGTCGGCTCTGAGAATCCAATCATTGTGTTAAACTCAGGTCTCATTGATTTGTGCGATGACGATGAGATAATGTTTATTATCGGTCATGAATGCGGACACATTAAGAGTAATCATATGCTCTACCATATGATGGCGCAAGTCATTAACATTTGTATTGATTCTATCCCGTTTGGTAGTATAGCAGCCGCTCCACTCCAATATGCATTATACTATTGGGATCGAATGTCAGAGTTTACAGCAGACAGAGCGGGATTACTCTGTTGCCAAAATAAGGATGCAGCCATTCGTGCATTTATGAAGATGGCAGGTATGCCCATTAAGGAATTCAATAATATGAATTACCAGACATTTATCCAACAAGCAACAGAGTTCAAAAAGTTGGATTATGATGCAATGAGTAAAGTCATCAAATTCATTTCTATTGCAGATAATTCTCATCCTTGGACAGTAATGAGGGCTGCAGAACTACTTAATTGGATAAATTCTGGATGTTTTCAAACCATACTTAAAAAAGGGCAGAAGCAAATTTCATTTGGCAGAAAAGCGAGTGCAATTATAAAATTTGGAAAACCTCAAAAATAAAATAATGGCAAATATATCCATATACATTGCTGGGACAGGAGAATTATTGCCTATCACTAATATTGAGTTAAACACTGTATACAACACAGAACTTATAACTCACATGCTACATCTACTACCAGAGCTTGAAAGAAACAAGATATATAGGCTGATGGGAACGGATAACAAAATTATCTCAGGTCGAGATACTCTAGCAAATTTAGGAGTTGCAGATGGCGACACTATTTCAGTCATCGCTGTAAATAATGGACAAGTCGGATTTAATAATGTCAAATGCGAAAAGGCTCAATTAACTGTGCGCATTACAAATTCAGGAGAGTTAATCCCCATATATGATGTAGATTTCGAAAAAGAAACTAATGAAGATCTAATTCGAGAACTAAAAGATGTTATTGATAGTACGGTGCATTTGGTGTTAGATAAAGATGGGAATCCCGTGACGATCCCAATGTCATTTGCAGAAATGGGCTATTCTAGTGGTGACATCATCAATGTACATATTGGCTCTTTTTCATCAACTGAAATTCGAAGCAATAATTCAAGTGCATTAAATATTATGGCAGGGTTAACATTGAAAATTAGCAGTACAGGTGAGACAATTCCTGTAAATGATCTCGAGTTGGATCAGGTTACGAACACTGAACTTATTTCTCAGTTAGTGGCCAACGGAATGGTTCCAGAAGTTCCTGGAAAGGTCTACAAAATGGTTGGCAAAAACAACCAGCCTGTTGAGGAGACGGCA
>JAGCKG010000132.1 GCA_017647625.1 Alistipes sp.
AATGAGCATTTCAAAAATTTTGTTAAATGGTATCTGTACCTCCAAAGCAATCAGGGGAAAATCGCCAAAAAGAATGAGCGAGAGAAATAAATCTCTCGCCCATTTTAAGATTCAAAAAGCGCCACTTTTTGCATCATTACCGGTCTTTTTTTGTTGAGTTAATGGTGTATATACTCTCTTATTTTTGTTTGAAAGCAATAAAGGTTGCTTCTACTCTCCGAGTATCATAGATTTAATAGCCTCGGCACACTTCTCAGGCTCCTCATAGAAACCCATATGTCCCGACTCCTCGAGCCATACTACGCGGGCATTGCTATCAGACGCAATCATCTCTTCGGCTACATCGTTAGGGATATAGTAGTCGTATTTGCCGAAGATAAAGAGGTGTGGGATGCCACTATCGCGTAGTTGCTCGCCACGACTCTTACGCTCAATCATACCGCCAAGAATTGCGATAACACCCTCATCTTCAGTAATAAGTATCAACTCGCCGATATCCTCGATATAGTCCTTTAGACGCTTTACGTTCTGTGGTGCGAAGCCTGCGTGAGGTACAAGGCGCGCAAGGGTATTCTTCTTGCCCGCTTTGATAAGTTCTATCTCTCGACGACGACGGTCGCACTTCTCCTGACTATCGGCAGAGGTGGTGGAACTTAAGAGAATGATATTCTCCAAACGATTAGCGTAGTTATCCATCATTGCGAGGGCTACATATCCGCCCATAGAGTGACCCACGACGCTGTAACGTTCGATGCCGAGAGCCTCCATCGTGAGACCCACGCAGTCGGCAAGATACTCCATAGTATGTACCTCGCCATTTACCATCGACACACCGTGTCCTGGAAGGTCTATGGTAACTACACGCAACGACCCCTTGAGCATATCTACAAACTCATCCCATACCAGCATCGACTCCAAGTAGCCGTGAAGCAATACTACGCACTTCTCGCCACGCTCGGTATCGGCAACGTGCATTGGGGTCTGCCCCGCCATAATAAATTTCTCTGTCATAAGCCTATATCGGTTAGATGTTACAATATTACAAAAAAATCGCGAGATATGCAATAGCAGGGTGTAAAAATCGAAAAGTTGCGACTATAGATTTTGCGAAAGTGGAAATAATTCGTAACTTTGGGGGAATATAAATGTATACGCAAATGGAGTTTATCAAGTGCCACGGCTCGGGAAACGATTTTATACTTATCGACGCTACTAACAACCCAGAACTATCGAGGGCGGAGTGGAGCAATTTCGCTCGCAAGGCTTGCTGTAGAGAGTCGGGTATAGGTAGCGATGGCGTGTTGTTGCTTGTACGTCACGTAGACGGAGTCTATGGTATGGATATGCTTAACCCCGATGGTACGTACGCAGAGATGTGTGGTAATGGCATTCGTTGCGTGGCGCGCCTTGCATATGAGCGCGGTTATATCTCTACGAAGGGCGTGTTGCGCTCGGGAGGCAGAGACTACAATGTACAACGTATAGAACCTATCGATGGAGAGGAGACCTTTGGTGTCGATATTCCGATTAATACCTGGTCGAAAGATTTTACGTTCTATGGTGCAGATGAGCGTTTTGTAGCACGAAAGATTGATGCTTTGGATGCCAATCTGGAGTTTACGGCACTCAATTTGGGTAATCCGCATATCGTGGCAGAGGTAGAGAGCGTATCGTTGGAGCATCTCACCGCTTTGGGCGAGAGGGTTTTGGAACTCAAGGAGTTATTCCCATATGGTGTGAACGTGTCGTTTTATGAGCGTCGTTCGTCGCGTGAGATATTTGTGTCGACATATGAGCGCGGTGCGGGCTTGACACTATCCTGCGGTACAGCGATGACAGCCTCTGCTACGGCAGTGGCTATGCGCGGTAGGGTAGATGCTGGCGAGCGCATAGAGGTTAGAAATCGCGGTGGTAGGGTGTTCTGCACAACGCAGTTGGCAGATAGCATCGTTACGCGCTTGGAGGGTAATGCTACGTTTGAGTGGTATGGCGAGGCTTCGTTTGTCGATGGCGCGCTATGTTTTGAGCGAAAATAATATATGAGGAGGTTGATACTTAGATATTTGATAGTCGTGGTGATAGCACTTTTTGCTCTCTCCTGCGGTGTCACGAGTTCTCTCTCCGATGGCGAGTATCTTCTTACGAAGGTAGATGTTAAGGCGGATAAAAGTGTGCCTCGTAAGGAGCGCATTACCGTTGAGAAGGATAGGTATATCCGTCAGTTGCCCAATAAGCGAATCTTGGGTTTCTACTTCCACGTATGGGTATACCAGAATGCCAACCACACTAAGAATGAGCGTATTAACAACTTTATGCGTAAGATTGGCGAACCTCCAGTGTTGGTGGATACGGCACTTACGGAACGTTCGGTGCAGAACTTGCAGACATATCTCCATACGCGCGGTTACTTCTCGTCGAATGTTGAGTGCGATATCGACACCACAACATTTAGACGTCATCGTGCCAAGATTACATACTCCATCACGCAGGGTCCTGCAACGCGCATAGACTCCATAAGTTACAACTTTAGAGATACCTCCCTACGCGAGATTATACTTGCCGATACCGCCTCCTCGCTAATTGCCCGAGGCGATATCTTTGATGAGTCGGTGTTGGAGGCAGAGCGCAATCGTATCGCTACGTTGCTCAATAACAATGGCTATTACGACTTTACGGCAAATAGCATCTCCTACGAGGTGGATACTATAGGCAGGGGGCTTAATGCCTCGGTGTGCGTGGTTGTGAGTCCGCTGTTTGCGGGTTACAATGCGCGTAACGAGCAGATATGGGAGAATCATAGCATCTACCGTATACGCAACATCGATGTATATCCTACCTACGACCCTATGTTTCGCTCTACATCTGGTTTCTCGTCGGATGCTTTGGTCGACACCACACATTTCAAGGGTCTGAATGTTATTCGTGATTTAAATGCTCCGTCGCAGTTGCGTAGCATAGTGTTGCGCCGTAATATTATGCTCTATCCCAACCAGATATACAACTCCCAGCAGGTGTTGAGTACGCACAAGGAACTTGTGTCGTTGGGTTTCTTCCGTAGCACGAAGATAGCATTTACGCCAGTTGCGGATAGCCTAAAACTTGGAGATAAGTATATCGATTGTAATATCTACGCTACACCTGCGCTTAAGCAGAGTATGAAGGTGGAGGTTGAGGCATCCTCGACATCTACATTTCACGGTCTTAGCTTCACACTCGGTTACTCAAATCGCAATCTATTCCGCGCTGCCGAGTCCTTCGATATATCAACGCGCTTCGGTTTCGAGTGGATGCGTGCGCGCGATGTGGCAAAGCGTAGTGCGCAAGAGATAGGTATTACTGCGGGTCTGTCGTATCCGCGCTTCCTCGTACCTTTCCGTCTTACGCCAGGCCCTAATATCGCAAAGCCTCGTACACGCCTTGAGCTTGCCTTCGACTATCAGAATAGACCATACTACAGCCGTAATATCTTCACTGCCCGCTGGGCATATAGTTGGCAACAGGGTAGTCGCGCCTCGTGGGTGGTGCGCCCAGTGGATATCAACTGGATCAATGTGCAGAGCATCGACGACAGGTTCCTCAACGATATGGATAATAAGTATTTGAGGACATCCTTCGAGTCGCAACTAAATGCGGGTCTTTCGCTGTCGTGGATATATAATACCCAACGCTCCGACTTCGACCAGAATGTGACTATCATTCGTGCCAATTTGGAGTCGGTGGGTAACACATTGCAACTCCTCACCACAGCCTTTGGCGAGTCTGCTACGGGTGAGAACTACCACAAGATTCTCGGTGTACGCTTTGCGCAGTATGTGCGTGGCGAGACAAGCATAAGTCATAAGATAGACCTCGGAGGTAAGATGGCCCTTGCGGGTCGTTTCTTCAGCGGTGTGGGTGTTACCTATGGCAACTCAAAGGACCGCTCAATACCGTTTGACCGTATGTTCTATTGCGGTGGTGCTAACTCTATGCGTGGCTGGGTGCCTCGCACCTTGGGTCCTGGTAATAAGCCCGAACTCAAAGATGTAACCTACCCATCGCAGGTGGGTGATGTGCGCCTTGAGGCAAACCTTGAGTACCGCTTCCCACTATGGTGGATCCTTAATGGTGCAGTATTCTTCGATGTTGGTAATGTGTGGTATCTTCGTGATACAGAGGATAGTAACCCCGAGGAGGTCTTCCACTTCAACAGTTTCTACAAGCAACTCGGCTTTAACACTGGTCTCGGTATTCGCCTCGACCTATCCTACGTTATTCTGCGTTTCGACCTCGGTATGCAACTCCATAACCCCGATCGCCCCGAGAGTGAGCGTTGGATAAAGAACTTCCATTGGAGTAATACTGCGCTAAACTTTAGTGTTGGTTACCCATTTTAATTTCTTGTGATAAGGGGTCATAATTTCTTGTGATAAGGGGTCATCTTCGACTCTTCAGTCAAACTGGCGAATGGGAAATACGCAAAAGTATGTCCCATCCGCCATTTTTCGTGTCAGAGCCAAATCTGACCCCTTCTGACAAGAAATTGGGTCGTGCTGCCCGGAATGTTTGTGTCTGTTTCGCTTGTTCCAAGCGACAGCTACGCTGTGGGGAAACTGGGGAAACTGGGGAAACTGGGTATTCTGGGGATCGTGGGGATGAGGTCGTGCGTTAGTCTGCGTTGTCGCTATTCTGCGCTTTGCATTGCATTGTAGTTTAATGATGCTCGCGCTTCCCCATAATCCCCACTCTACCCATACTCCCCAG
>JAGCKG010000133.1 GCA_017647625.1 Alistipes sp.
CTACCTTTGCAGTCCCAAGCCTTACAAATCGGGAGTTTAGCTCAGCTGGTTCAGAGCATCTGCCTTACAAGCAGAGGGTCGGCGGTTCGAATCCGTCAACTCCCACAACCATAAGCCACTCAGTTTCTGAGTGGTTTTTTTGTTTTACATTGGTCAGAAATTTGATGCGTAGGTGTTTGATGTAGAGCAGCGACTTGCAGTCGCCATATTGCTTTGCAATGTTTGCTTAGTCAAGCGAGCTTGACACGCTACCATTACAAATCAAGTTGCCTGCGGCAGTGCTCTACATCATCTACTTCCGAAACTTTGCGTCTGCTTATGTGAATTGCCGCATTGCTCACCTGTTGCAGGCGGTTGAGCCGATATGGTTATGATTTATTGCTCGACCTTCGGTCTGCGCTTTTTTCTAAGGTATCGGCTCTACGGCTAAAGCCGTTCGAATCCTCAGTTATGGATTTCTGTATTACGAATCTGTTTCTTCAGCTGTGGCGGCTCGGAAATACACAACAAGGGTATTGCACGATAATATATAATGTAGCATAGCAGATTATCGGTGAGCAAGCTCTCTAATTCTGCTATGCTATATTACAACCTGCGGTTGCCCTTGTTGCGCTATTTCTCTCGCCTGCTGACCGCCGTTGAGCCTTGGGTGTGTTATTGTAAGCTTAACTTGCTTGGCTCACTGTATTCAGTAGGTATTAGGTCAAGTCTAAATGGAAGACTGCTTAAATCGACTTCCTCCAACTTTTGTTCTAATAGGTTGTTTATCTCGCAATATAGATATACTATTTTAAGATAACGGCGTACAATGAGTAGCGGTGGAAAGCATTGTCGTTTGTTATACCACTCGAAAAGGTCTGAGCTGCCTTTTGAACTATTGCATCTTCTGCAAGCAAACACGCTATTGTCGGCACTATTTGCACCACCCTTTATTTGTGGTATAAGGTGGTCTACTGATAGTTGCTCTGTAGCACCGCAATACGCGCAGTGGCATCCCGCCTTAAGTTTCTCCTTTTCATCATCAATCAGAGAACCCATATTCATTGTCTTGTTGATAAGTCCTTTATAGAGCCTTGCGCGAATCATAAAATTTATTCTGCTATATCGTGTTGCACCTTGGCTCATAGTGGAGTGTGCCATTGCGAGATTGGCGTATGACCAGCAGATGAGTTCCTCTATGGTTGTAGGTTGTTGCATTGTCTGGAAGATATATTTAACCCATTTTACCCCTCTTAAGTTCTTCTGTTAGGAAAGAGTATACATATAGAGTGCTCTGAAAGTAAAGTCCTGTTGCTGGGTCGCATAGCTTGGCGTAGGTTTCGGAATTATACAGCGTATCTATTGCCTCTGATATAGACATATTATAATCTTTTGACAATAGTTCTGATAAATCTGTTGCCAAAGCCTCTTTCATATACTCAAAATCAGCATTCATCTTATAATCGTTTTAGATACTTTATAGCACTCTCTGTTCCAAAGTAGTATTGGTATGTTACGCCTTGCATATATTTCAATCTGTTTAGAAACTCGGCTTTGTCAATATTACCATCCTTGAGCTTGCGCATTTGTAATCCAATCTTGTCGTTTGCTATAGGACCATATACTATGTCGTATGTATCAGTCTTATTGCCCTCGCGATTAGCAAAGACAAAGTCTGCCCAATCTTGAGAGTATTCGCTGAAGCACTTTACTCTAAGGTTTGTGTTACTGAGTATGTTGTCGTCAACCTCGAATGTAGTAACTATTGGCTCACCACCCAGCGTTAATGCTTTGAATTTAGCCATCTGTTCGGCTTGTGTTTTGTCGTCTGATAGATAGAAACCCTTGCCGAAATCCTTGTTTGGTTTCGATTTACTGAGGTCTATTTCCTCGATATAGCCATTTGAGCCGTGGTAAAGTATCATATTGTACCTCCTGTTCTGCGACAATATAGTGCTACGCTCTCTATCGCTTCGTTAAAGTCGAGTGTATGGATGATGTTGTAGTTCTCCTCGATAAAACCTACTCCCTTATGGGCGCGAATATAGAGGTATGCCTGTTTCTCGGACAAACCATATCGCTTGGAAAAGCCATTTATCACAGCGATAATATATTCGATTATATCTCTAACATTGCGTTTCATCGTCGCTACAATTAACCATTTTTACAAAGATAATACAATTTTTGCAATGTAAGGTAATTACAGATGCTGTATTATAAAAAAATAAGCGGTAACCTTTCGATTACCGCTTTGTGACTCCGCCAGGATTCAAACCTGGAACCGCTTGATCCGTAGTCAAGTACTCTATTCAGTTGAGCTACGGAGCCATTGCTTTGTGATTGCGAGTGCAAAGGTACTAC
>JAGCKG010000134.1 GCA_017647625.1 Alistipes sp.
CGTAAGGAGTTTGCAGATGATCGTTTTGGTATCTTTATCCACTGGGGTCTATACAGTGTTTATGGTCAGGGCGAGTGGTATCTTCAGAATGCGGGTCTTGATCGTGATGAGTATGCCAAGGTGGCAGATGCATTCTACCCACACCGCTTCGATGCAAAGAAGTGGGTGTCGTTGGTGAAGGCGTCGGGTGCAAAGTATATCTGCATCACAACACGTCATCACGACAGTTTCTCGATGTGGAAAACCAAATATTCGGAGTTCGACATCGTGGATGCTACGCCATTTAAGCGCGACATACTCAAGGAGATAGCCAAGGAGTGTGAGAAGCAGGATATAGCACTGCACCTCTACTACTCTCACGCCGACTGGTATCGCGATGACTATCCTCGTGGTCGTACTGCGAAGAATGTAACTGGTCGTGACTCAACACGCATCAACTGGGATAGTTACTACAAGTTTATGAATCGTCAGATTTCGGAACTTCTTACCAACTACGGCAAGATTCGCGCTATATGGTTTGATGGCTGGTGGGATCACGATGAGGATGCTGTGCCATTCGATTGGCATCTTGAGGAGCAGTACAAACTTGTACACAAACTACAGCCACGCTGTCTTGTAGCCAACAACCACCATCAGGCACCATTCGCTGGCGAGGATATTCAGATTTTCGAGCGCGACCTGCCTGGTGAGAATGCCTATGGTTTGTCGGGTCAGGAGATTAGCAAACTTCCTCTCGAGACCTGTCAGACAATGAATGGTATGTGGGGTTATAAGGTTGCAGATCAGAACTATAAGTCTACAGATGAACTTATCCGTTACCTTGTAAGCACAGCGGGTAAGGGTGCTAACCTTTTGCTTAATGTCGGTCCTCAGCCTAATGGCGAGATTCCATCTGCTGCGCAGGAGCGTTTGCGCGCTATGGGTAAGTGGTTAAAGGCTAATGGCGAGACTATCTACGGCACTGTTGCGGGAGATATTCCACAGCAGGAGTGGGGTTGCACAACACGCAAGGGGGATAAGTTGTATGTCCATATCTTCGAGTTCGAGGGCGACGAGTTGCGTTTGCCATTGCAGTGTGAAGTAGCGAGTGCCAAGGTCTTTGGTAAGAGCAAGAAGGTGGAGTATCGCGTTGAGAATGGCGAGGTTGTACTCTCTGTAGGTGATGTGAAGGGTATGCCAGACTATATCATCGAGTTAACAACTATCGATGAGAACTCCAAGAAGGGCGCAAAGAGGGCGAAATCTAAGTCGAAGAACAAGTCAAAGGATGAGCCTAACGACGAGGAGGCAGAGTAGGAGTAGCCATACCGACGATACAATGTAGGGATGTTCTATAAATTAGTAAATTCAGGGATGTTCTATAAATTAGTATAAAAGTTTTCGTTGTTTCGGAAATTCTATTTCGGTTGCTTTTGTGCCTATTTCGACATCTTCCTTATCTTTACTCGGTTACAATGCTCGCATTGCGCCCTCGAAAGAGATAAGAAATCTGTTCGAAATATCCAACAAAATCAACTCGACCTAATTTATAGAACCTCCCTGTAGATTAAGTCTATCATAAATAGAGACTTTCTACGAAAAAAGCATAAAAAATATCGCAGTCCGTAGTTGTGGATTGCGATATTTTTCTTATCTTTGCACGATTAACGCGCGAATGGTGGCGTTCGTGTGTTGAGTTGTGTAAATGGATTTGATGAATGAAATTCATAAACAATAAATAACAATAACAAAAACTTTTTAACAATGCAAAGTAAAGGTATTATCAAGTGGTTGGCAATCCTTTTGGGTGTTGCCAGCATCTTCCAGCTCACATTTACCTTTGTGACTCGTGGTATCGAGGCTGAGGCTAAGGAGCAGAACGACCCACAGGCTTATCTTGACCAGATGTGGGATCAGAAGGTCTATTTGGGTTACACTTATGGCGAGTGTAAGGAGAAGGAGTTGAACTTGGGTCTTGACCTCAAGGGTGGTATGAACGTGATGCTTGAGATTAAGGCAGTAGACGTTATCCGCACTAACGCTTACAACGACATCGCTGTAGCATCAAACAACATCCTTCGTAACAGCATCGAGGATGCTCTTAAGGTCGCTGCTCAGTATGAGACAACAGCAGAGGTTGTTGACGCATATCTTGCTGCCCTCACAGCAGAGGATTTGAAGGCTATCTACGGTACTGACGAGGTATCTACAATCGCTTCAACACTCAAGACTAACGTTAGCGACTCTGTTGCAAAGATGAACGAGGTGTTGGCTACACGTATCGACCTTCTCGGTGTTGTACAGCCTAACATCCAGCCAGTAGCAGGTACTAACCGTATTATGGTTGAGCTTCCAGGTGTTAAGGAGCCAGAGCGCGTAAGTAAACTTTTGGCATCTACAGCAAACCTTGAGTTCTGGGAGGTATGCTCTGCAGAGGATACAAACGCTATTATGCAGGCTCTCTTCGTTGAGGCTGATGCTATCATTCGCGATTATCTTCTTGCAGAGGGTGCTGATGAGACAGAGGTTAGTTACACTCCACTTAGCGAGATGCTTGCTACATCATACCCAGCAATCGCTAACGACGGCACTACAACCACTTTCGGTGTTTACGAGCCTATCGTTGCTGCTGCCGAGAAGTCTAATATCCAGCGTATCAACGACTACCTCGCTATCGATGCAGTAGCAGCGTTGTTCCCAGCAGACGTTAAGCTTGCTTGGTCAAACAAGAGCTCATTGGATAGCTCTAAGGGTACATTCCTTCTCTATGCTTTGAAGGGTAAGGATGGTGCTATGCTTCCAGTATTGGATGGCTCAGGTATCACCAGCGCACGCGCTCAGGGTGGTCAGTATGGTGGTTTCGAGGTATCTATGACAATGGATTCAAAGACTGCTATCGAGTGGGGTAACATCACTGGTGCTAACGTAGGTCGCTCTATCGCTATCGTTTTGGATAACTACGTTTACTCTGCTCCACGCGTAAATGGTCGTATCGATGGTGGTTCTTCTTCTATCACTGGTAACTTCTCTGCTCAGGAGGCTGAGGACTTGGCAAGCGTACTTAGCTCGGGTAAGTCTCCAGCACCTGCAACTATCATCTACTCTGAGGTCGTAGGTCCATCACTTGGTCAGCAGTCTATCAACGCAGGTTTGCTTTCATTCGTATTGGCATTCTGCTTGGTACTTCTCTATATGGCATTCTTCTATAAGACAGCTGGTTGGTTTGCAAATGTTGCTCTTATCTGCAACGTATTGCTTTTGTTCGGTGTGTTGGTATCATTCGGTGCTGTATTGACATTGCCAGGTATCGCAGGTATCGTACTTACTATGGGTATGGCTGTGGATGCTAACGTTATCATCTTCGAGCGTATCAAGGAGGAGTTGCGTGGTGGTAAGGGTCTTACACTTGCTATCAAGGATGGTTTCTCTAACGCATACTCTGCTATCATCGACGGTAACATCACTACTATCATCACTGGTATCGTTCTCTTCTTCTTCGGTACAGGTCCAGTTAAGGGCTTCGCTACAACATTGGTAGTAGGTATCCTTACATCACTCTTCTGCGCTATCTTCATCACTCGTCTTTTGATCGAGCTTCGTGCAGAGCGTAAGGGTAAGGTTGCCTTCTCTCGTAAGTCTACAGAGAACTTCTTGCAGGGTGTTAAGTTTAGTTTTATCTCAAAGCGTAAGGTATCATACGTTGTATCAGGTGTCTTGGTTGTTGCATCTATCATCTCATTGCTTACTCTTGGTTTGAACAAGGGCGTTGAGTTTACTGGTGGTCGTTCATACGTTGTTAAGTTCAACGAGACTATCAATGTTGAGGATGTACGTCAGAGCATCGCTGCAGAGTTCGAGGCTGTTGCTGATGCGGCAAACTCATCTGTTGAGGTTAAGCAGTTCGGTGATGACAATCAGGTTCGTATCGTTACCCAGTACCAGCCAGAGGGTCTTGATGGCGAGGCTGCAAACGATGCTGTTGACCACTTGTTGTTCAACGCATTGGATAAGTTCTTCACTCTTGAGGACTTCGGTTTCAACGAGTTCCGTACTGCGGGTGACGGTATCGCACAGTGGGGTATCGTATCTTCAGAGCAGGTTAACGAGTCTATCTCATCAGAGATGACTGTAAACTCTCTTATCGCAGTTGCTATCGCGTTGGTTGCTATCGGTCTTTACATTGCTATCCGTTTCCGTCGTTGGCAGTGGGCTTTGGGTGCTACCGCAGCGTTGGTACACAATGCGTTGCTTGTAATCGGTATCTTCTCAATGTTGTATGCAGTTATGCCATTCAACTTGGAGGTTAACCAGGCATTCATCGCTGCTATCTTGACTATCATCGGTTACTCTATCAACGATACAGTGGTTATCTTCGACCGTATCCGTGAGTACATCGGTTTGTATCCAAAGCGTGATATCAAGAACAATATCGACAACGCTATCTGCGCTACATTGTCACGTACAATCAATACATCGGGTACTACATTGGTGACATTGTTGGCTATCTTCATCTTCGGTGGTGAGACTATTCGCGGTTTCGTATTCGCATTGATTTTGGGTGTTATTATCGGTACATACTCTTCAGTATTTATCGCAACTCCTATTGCATACGATCTACAGCGCAAGAGTCCATTGAAGGGTGTTGAGCAGGCTGACGAGGAGTAACCCTTACCTTATCTATTATTTAGGGTCTTGCTTTCGGGCAAGACCCTTTTTTAATTAGTAATTAGTAATTAGTAATGGTTTCGCTTGTGCCAAGCGACAACTACGTTGAAAGGGCTTAAAGGGGCCGAAAAGGGTAGAAAGGGGTATGCAGGTTGCTTATCCCCTTTGGTCCGCTTTAGGACGCTTTGGTCCCTTTGGTATTAGGCACAGAAAACTACCCCTTTACTCCGCTTTAGTCCCCTTTGGTCCCTTTGGAATTAGTCGCAGAAAAAGGGCAGGAAGGGGCAGGAAGGGGCAAAAGGGGGTTTAGCGTTTCGCGTGATACCACCCCTAATAACCCTTAATAACCCTTAACCACCTTTAAATACCCTTTAAAACTTTTCACTTTATAAACACACGCCGTAGGCACCACACCTTTGAGGCTAAACTTCGTAATGCCTCGACTTTGCTACGGCTCGGCATAACAAGTAAACTTGCTCTGCTCTCGCCTTAATCGCAAAGTTCAGTTTTCACTTTTCACTTTTTTTGTTATCTTTGTGCAAATATTGTTTGATATGGATAAGATTAAGAGTCTTCTAAGACGCATTGTAGGTTATATCACACCGGGATATGTGGCGATGGTCATTGCGGCATTTGTATTGTGGTATATCACCAAGTTAGGCGAGAACTACACCACTGAACATAGTGTTGTGGTGGTTATCGACGGCAAGGAGTATGAGGTAGGCTGTACGGTGCGTGGCAAGGGTACAAACCTTATCTCCTACACCTTAGCAAATAAGAATAGTAACTTTATTGTGCCAGCCGAGGAGTTAAGTTTCGACAAGGAGGTTACGGGCGATGATGGTCGCACGTACTGCCACGTTACTAACGTATCGCTACAGCAGGCGTTGAATGCTCGTATGAACGATGTCGATGTCATTGCTGTTACGGGTGTGCCAATGATACTTTTGGATAAGTAGTTATGTATAAGGTAGGTATAACGGGAGGTATAGGCTCTGGTAAAAGCACCGTATGCAGGATGCTTGCCGAGCGTGGTGTTGCCCTCTACGATGCCGACAGCAGAGCCAAGGAACTAATGTCATCGTCCGAGGCGTTGCGTGAGGCGTTGATAGAGAGTTTCGGTACGGAGACCTTCAACGATGAGGGTCTTAATCGCGCATATCTTGCGGGTAGGGTCTTTAACGATGCCGAGCAACTTAAGCGTCTAAATAGTATTGTCCATCCCGCTGTCATCGCCGACTTTGAGGCGTGGGCAGAGGTGCAGGAGGGCAATTATGTGGTCTTTGAGTCTGCAATATTGTTCGAGGCAGGCTTGGAGGATAGGGTAGATGTTGTAGTTGCTGTTATGGCTCCCGAGTCGTTGCGTGTGGAGCGTGTTATGGCGCGCGACGGACATAGCAAGGAGCAGGTTATGGCGCGTATCAACAACCAGATGTCAGACGATGAGCGTTCTGATAGGTCTAAGTATAGCATTGTAAACATCGATGTTGAGGACTTGGAGGAGGATGTAGAACAGTTGCACCGCAGACTAAGTTATGATTCTCAACGCCAATAGTATAGACCTCAGGGATAGCCACGTTATGGCTATCGTGAATGTTACGCCCGACTCCTTCTATTCGGGTAGTCGTACCACCTCTCGAGAGGATATAGTGCGACGTGTGGAGGATGTTATTCGTGACGGTGCTACTATTATAGATATAGGTGGCTACTCGTCGCGCCCCAATGCCGAGGAGGTTACCGTAGAGCAGGAGTGGGAGCGTGTTCGCGAGGGCTTGGAGGCTGTGCGCAGTGTCGATGGCGGTGCGGTGGTCTCGATAGATAGTTTCCGCGCGGAGGTTATACGCAGGACTGTAGAGGAGTTTGGCGATGTTATCGTCAACGATATCTCGGCTGGCGAGCAGGATGAGGCTATGCTCGATGTGGTGGCTAAATATGGACTCCCATACGTTGCTATGCATATGCGTGGCACGCCAAAGACTATGCAGTCGTTGACCGACTATGCTGGTGGTGTTGTAAATGGCGTTGTAGAGTATTTTAAGAGGCGTGTCGAGGAGATTGTTATGGCGGGTGTGAAGCGCGATAAGATTGTGCTAGACCCGGGTTTTGGCTTTGCCAAGAGCGTGGAGCAGAACTACGAACTATTGCGAGGCTTGGATGCGTTGCGTGCGCTTGGCTACCCTATGTTGATAGGAGTGTCGCGTAAGTCGATGATATATAAACCTTTGGATATAAAACCCGAGGATGCTCTTGCGGGGTCGTTGGCTCTTGCGTGGGAGGTGTTGAGGGCAGGTAATTCGATATTGCGTGTCCACGATGTCAGGGAGAGCGCGCAACTTGTTCGACTCGCTAAAACTTATAGAGGATGATAGAGGTTAGAGATATAGTAAAACGCTTTGGCAACTTGGAGGTGTTGCACGGTGTGTCGCTCAATATTGCTGATGGCGAGATTGTCTCTATTGTTGGCGCAAGTGGTGCTGGCAAGAGTACACTTTTGCAGATTATAGGCTCGTTGCTTAAGGCTGATAGCGGTGAGGTTGTCATCGATGGCGTTGAACTATCGACGCTTAACGAGGATAGACTCTCCGACTTTCGTAATCGCCATATAGGCTTTATCTTCCAGAGTTATCATCTCTTGCCAGAGTTTACTGCTGTGGAGAATGTTATGATGCCGATGCTTATCGCGGGCAACAAGCGTAGCGAGGCAGAGACGCGCGCCAGAGAGTTGCTCCAGTTGGTAGGTATGTCGCACCGCGCGGAGCATAAGCCCGAGGCGTTGTCGGGTGGTGAGCAACAGCGTGTTGCCATTGCTCGCGCCCTTATAAACCGCCCTTCGGTGGTGCTTGCCGATGAGCCTACGGGTAATCTCGATACGGCTACAAGGGATGATATACAGCGACTCTTTGTGGAGTTGCGTGACCGTACGGGTCAGACCTTTGTTATTGTCACGCACGATGTGGCGTTGGCGGAGCGTTCGGATAGAACAATACGAATGAGCGATGGCAGAGTATTATAATGATATGTCATACGAGCAGATTAAGGAGTTGCTCGAAGAGTTGCACAATAAATTCAACTGCGAGGAGTTTATCGAGGCAGACCCTATAAGTGTGCCTCATAGTTTCACTCTCGCTCACGACCGCGAGATTGCGGGACTCTTGGCCTCTACGATTGCTTGGGGCAACCGCAAGGCTATAGTTAAGAGTGCGCACCGTATGATGCGATATATGGATAATGCCCCTTACGACTTTGTGGTTAACGCCTCCGAGCAGGAACTCGACCAACTATCGTCGTATGTTCATCGTACCTTTAACGGTGGTGACTTTCAGGACTTTGTGCGCGGTATGCGCCATATTATAACCCGTTGGGGTGGTATTGGTCGCTTCTTTGAGTCAAGATATGAGGCGACTGGCGACCTCAGAGTCGTGCTATCGGAGTTTCGCAAGGAGTTCCACTCTGCGGAGCATAACCCACACTCCGAGAAGCACCTCTCGTCAATAGACAAGGGTGCGGCCTGCAAGCGATTGTGTATGTACTTAAGGTGGATGGTGCGCGAGGATAGCAATGGCGTGGACTTTGGTCTATGGCGAAAGATTCCTATGTCTGCACTCTATATGCCGTTGGATATACATACTGGTCGTATGGGTCGCTCGCTCGGTCTTTTGACCCGCAAGCAGGACGACTGGAAGGCGGTTGAAGAACTTACCGCCTCGTTGCGCGAATTTGATGCTAATGACCCTGTGCGTTACGACTACTCGTTGTTTGGTGTAGGTATTTCGGGTATGTTAGATTAAAGATGCCTAACAAGGCTACTTTGGCGTTGCACTCGCTCTCAAAATGCTCATTTACCAAAAGTAAACTCCGCTTTTTCGTGCTTCGCGCGCCTAAAATTATCTCTTGTTATACATCTTTAAGGTTGTGAGGTAGTAATTTTTTTGCTATATGTTTTGTTTTAAGCACTTTACAATAGATGATGCACGTACCGCTATGAAGGTGGGTACGGATGGTGTGTTGTTGGGTGCTTGGGCAGATATCGAGGGCGATAGACGTATCCTCGATGTGGGTACTGGGTCGGGTATCATCGCCATAATGTCGGCACAGCGCAATGCTATGGCGCATATTACGGCTCTCGATATAGATTGCGATGCTGTGGCGCAGGCAGAGGCTAATATCTCGGCTACAGAGTGGAGTGAACGCATTGAGTGCCAATGTGTTGATGTTAAGATATTTGCAAACGACGAGAGGTTTGACCATATCATCTCTAATCCGCCATATTTTATGGAGACTACACACTCGCCTAATCGTCAGCGCAATATGGCGCGTAGTGCCGAGTCGTTGCCCTTTGAGGTGTTGGTGGCGAGTGCCGAGCGACTACTCAACGAGGGCGGAAAGTTAAGCGTTGTGCTACCAACGGAGTCGGCATCGATGTTCCGTTATGAGGCGTTTGAGAGGCTGTGGCTCAATAGGTTATGCTCGGTGGTCACTGTCGAGGGTGATGCTCCCAAGCGCGTGCTGATGGAGTTTGTGCGCAGTGATAAACCTCTTATGCCACGATGCGAGGAGTTGATAATTCAGCACCGCGATGGCTCTTACGACTCGAAATATCGCGAACTAACCAAAGATTTCTATCTAAACTTTTGACCGCACGAAATAATTTCGTACTTTTGTCGCTCTAAGTAACTATATTATGGGAGGTTCTATAAATTAGGTCGAGATGATTTTGTAGGCTATTTCGAGCAGATTCATTATCTCTTATGAGGGCGCAATGCGAGCATTGTAACCGAGTAAAGATAAGGAAGATGCCGAAATAGGCACAAAAGCAACCGAAAGATAAAATACAACCTCCTATTGTTAAACTTAATTTACTAATTTATAGAACATCCCTTATGAAAAGATTGATGCTTATAATGGCTATGGTTATAGCCACAGCGGTATATATGGAGGCTTCAGCACAGCATATTGTGAAGAAGCGTGTTGGCACATACACCGAGAATGGTGCTGTTGTGATGTCGGATGCTACGACAACCTTTATGGTCAAGGTCGTTGTCGAGTACGACGAGTTTAAGTCGGGTCCCTATGCTCGTTATGCGCAGAAGTTGCTCGGTACACGCGCCTCGTTTGTAGACCGCGCCGAGTATCGTGTGGTATCGGCAGATGTAGCCCTTGTGGATAACGATGACCACGGCTTTACTGTGGACTTCGATAAGTATCAGAGTTATAGCACCTCAGAGCCTAAGATTCAGGTAGATAGAGTCTCTGCCTCGGAGAAGAGTGTTGAGACTGCTGCTTTGGAGGCTGCCGAGACTATCTTCAAACTACGCAAGGCGCGTATGGAGATGATCACTGGCGAGCAGGGCGAGGGTGTCTTTGGTGGTGGCTTGGAGAGCGCGCTTAAGGAGATTGAGCGTTTGGAGAGTGCCTACCTTGAGTTGTTCTATGGTCGTCGTGTGGTTAACTATGCGACATATAGTTATATCCTTCCAGTCGATGCGGAGAATACCTCTATGACCGTTGCGCGCTTTGGTGCCGATGGTGGTATCGTTGCAGCGGATGACCTTGTGGGTGATATCATCTTCCTAAATATCCGTCCTACGGCTATGGAGTATCCTGCAAGCGAGGAGAAGGGTACGGTTGCTATCCGCTATGCCAACAATGCCGAGATTACGCTATGTCTTGGCAACGAGGTGTTGTGCCGTCGTGTGATGCCTGTATACGAACTCGGAGAGACAGTAATGATAGTTAAACCTCGCTAACTATGGATAATACACAGCGTATGATAGCCTTGCTTGGCAAGGTGCGTAAGCAGATGAATGGTGCTGTGTCGGAGAGTATGGCGACACACGGACAGCAGTATGGTCTTAACTATGGTGTCTCTATCGCCACATTGCGCCAGATTGCAGAGTGCGAGGATAAGGACTACGCCTTTGCCAAGTATCTCTACCAACAGCAGGTGCGCGAGTTGAAGATTTGCGCCTGCCATATTGCCGATCCAAAGATGGTCGACACCCACGAATTTCCCTTCTGGTCGCGCGGTATTACTAACGCAGAACTTGCCGAGGAGTTGGCATTTGCTCTGCTCTCGAAGATATACGATATCAACTCGTTGATGGGCATCTGGACCACCGAGAGCAACGAGATGGTTGCCTACGCTGCCCTTATGGCGGCATCGCGTAATGAGCGCACTATGAGCGAGGTTGCCTATATCGCTATCGAGAATGCTATAAAGGCAAACCCCGAGTCGGAGTATATCGCTCAGGGTGTTGTGGCACTGGTATGTTATATCGCCTCGCGCGATAAGTCTGTGAAGGTGGGCATACCTACACTTCTATCCTCTCTTGCCGACTCTGCAACGAAGCGTAGGGTGGAGGAGGAACTTGAGTGGCGATTGGCATACATATAGCAATTAGCAAAAGTAAAAAGTCGTAGAGTTTTGTAAGGGTGTTTAAAGGTTGTTAAAGGTTATTAAGGGTGGTATCAAGCGAAACGCTAAACTCCCTTTTGCCCTTTTCTGCCCCTTTCAACGTAGTTGTCGCTTGGAACAAGCGAAACTATTACTAATTACTAATTACTAATTACTAATTGTTTTACGCCCTTAAACGCCCTTAAAAACCCTTACCTATAAAATTTGAAGTTGTGACGCCTTATGGTGTTGCATAACTTGTCGTATGCTATGATACCGCTGTTGCGCCATAGCGTTTCGCCCTGACGGAATAGTATCAGCGTAGGCACCGATACAATGTTGTATCGCTCGACAATCTCGCGGTTGCTGTTCGATACGGTATCTATGCGTAGCATTGTCACTATGTCGCTCAAGGCTAATGCCACGCGGTCGAGCGTAGGGTCTATTGCCTTGCACGCCCCGCACCACGAGGCGTAGAAATCTATAAGTATCAGCCTATCGCTGGCGGAAATGATGTTGTCAAAGTCGGAAGTTCTCATCGTCATACGCAGGTTTACTTGGTTACTTTGCCAACGAAAAGCAAAATCTATACCATTGCACCCACCTCAATTACACCTCCAAATTGCATCGCAACTGCCAAAAGTTTATCCATATTGCACAATTTTGTAAAAAAAATTACTATATTTGTACTAACATACTGATTATGCAGAAGGTGTAAGTTTATTCTCACGATGGAGTTTGCAAAATTAAATAGGGCGAATGAACATACTTGCGTTGAATGGATGGTTATACCGTTCAAGTGTTGTTTATATTGAAAAGATAGGAAATATATTTATTAACTTATAAAACATTACTATTATGAAGAGACTACTTCTATTTTTTGTGGTAGCAGTTATGGCTACAAGTTGTGCATCATCAGCAAAGTTGATTAACTCTGCAACACACTCAAAGGCAAAGGCTGTTCAGCCAGTTGCAGCACTTTATGCTGATCTTGACGTATCTCCAACCAAGATTTCGTACTTCCTTATCCCAGGTAAGACTGTTATTATGGGTGGTTACGATAACGTTATTAACACTGCAGTACGCGAAGCTCTTTTGGCTAATGGTAATGCAGATGTTCTTGTAGCGATGGAGACTCAGGTTAAGTATAATTCTCTTGGCGAGATTGAGTCAGTGACTGTTACTGGCTATCCTGCTACTTATACTAACTTCCGTAGTCCAAGCGATGAGGTGTTAGGCACAATGGTTAATACCTCAGCAACGCCTGCAGGTAACTCACTTACGGGTGGTGTTAAGTTTGGTTTCTAGTTAATGAAAAGGTTGATATTAATGCTCTGTGTTATGCTGCCAACCATATGTATGGCACAGGGTCGTCTTATCAAGGGCATTGTCTTCGATGCTAATGGTACACCTTTTAAGGGTGCTACCGTTAGCGTAGAGGGCTCTACGGAGTCTTTTGTAACGACAGAGAGTGGTGAGTTCGAGATGACCGTCTCGCCATATGTTAAGTTTGTCGTTGCCAATGCTGAGGGTTACCTCACATCGCGTGTCGAGATTGACGGATCGTTTTTGGTCTTCCGTCTCCAGGTAGACAAGAAGTATCTTGAGAACAAACTCAGGGCTGAGGAGAATGCACGCTTAGCCGCAGAGCGCGAAGCACAGGCTAAACTCAGGGCTGAGGAGAATGCACGCTTAGCCGCAGAGCGCGAGGCACAGGCAAAACTAAAGGCTGAGGAGGATGCCCGCAAGGCTGCAGAGCGTGAAGCACAGGCAAAACTAAAGGCTGAGGAGGATGCCCGCAAGGCTGCAGAGCGCGAGGCGGTGATGAATGCCTCTATTGAAAGAGGTGATGATGCTCAGAGTCTGTTCTCTAAGGTAAAGGATGCTGTCGTATATGCTCCTGCTTATCAAACTGTTGACCTCTCGATTGCCGTCAGTAACTTTGAGTTGGATTTGGATCGGGGCTCGAATGTTAGTCTACGTTACATCTATGCCAAGAGACTTAAGCCTCTAACTGTTGGTGTTGGTGCTGGTTTGTCAAAATCTATCGCCGATTTCCCATATCCGTATTTGTTTCAGGTCCCTGTGTTCTTGTATTTGAGAACAAACCCAAAGATGGATAGTGGTAGCATTAAGCCATTCTTTGCACTCTCTGCGGGTATGAATATTGGTCTGCTTTCTGATTTTGGAGACAATTTCAAGAGGAGTTATTGGTTTGCTAACCCAGAAGTAGGTATCTACATCCCTGTAAACGGTGACAATGCGATATCTGTGTCGCTTGGATGCCAGTTGCGGACGGTGCCTATTGTCGAAGACTTAATAGATATGGGTAGCGAGTTTAGGCTGCTGGTTGACCTGCATATAGGATACACCTTCTAATATCTTTACACTCTTAAATGAAAAGGGTTGGCTATGTTACTATTAGCCAACCCTTTGTCGTTCTTGCTAAGGTAGTCCGCTACTGAAACAACGCCTTTGGTAGTTGTTCGATGCTTGAGATATAGACTACCTCGATGCCTTTTGCAGGTTTAATCTTCTTTTGGATAAACGATGAGACTACGATGCGCTTAAAACCAAGTCGTGCAGCCTCGGCAATGCGTTGCTCGGTGCGTGGTGCAGGGCGTACCTCCCCCGAAAGACCTATCTCGCCCGCGCAACACACACCATCCATAAGTGGGCGGTCGTAGTAGGAACTGATAATTGCCGACACCACCGCAAGGTCGAGACCCGTGTCTGCTATTTTGAAGCCTCCCGCGAAGTTGAGGAACACATCCTTCTGGTACATCTTCATACCGATACGCTTCTCCAACACCGCGAGCAACATATTCATACGTCGCTGGTCGAAACCCGTAGCCGAGCGTTGTGGTGTGCCGTATGCCGCGTTGCTAACCAGTGCTTGCACCTCGATAAGGTATGGGCGTAGACCATCTACCGCTGCACCTACGGAGCATCCTGCAAGTGGGGTCTCGTAGTGGCTGAGAAGTATCTCCGATGGGTTTTCTACCTCTCTAAGACCATTGTCGCACATCTCGAATACGCCAATCTCGAATGTCGCACCGAAGCGGTTTTTAAGTACGCGTAAGATGCGGTATGTATGGTTGGCATCGCCCTCGAACTGAAGCACCACATCGACTATATGCTCCAAAATCTTCGGTCCTGCGATAGCACCATCCTTGGTGATATGACCGATGATAAATATCGCTATGCCGTTCGACTTTGCCACCTTGAGTAGTGTCGCTGCGCACTCGCGTATCTGTGTCACGCTACCTGCCGACGACTCCACAAGGTCGGTAGACATAGTCTGTATAGAGTCTATGATGACCACATCTGGGTGTTGCTCCTCAATCTGTGTTACGATATTCTCCAACAGTGTCTCGGCATATACGGTACACTCCTCGTTATTGATTCCTATGCGGTTGGCGCGCATCTTTATCTGCTCTTGCGACTCCTCGCCCGACACATAGAGGGTCTTTAGCGAGTTGTTTGACAAGGCAATCTGTAGCGATAGGGTAGACTTACCGATGCCTGGCTCGCCACCGAGTAGTATAAGTGAACCCGGCACAAGACCGCCACCCAATACGCGGTTAAGTTCCTTGTTGCCTATGTCGATGCGTGGTGTGGTATTCTCCTTTATATCCTGCACCAACTGTGGCTCAATGCGAGGCACAGAGGCTATGCGCGAGGCGATAGAACTCGGTTCCTTCGACACGACGTGTTCGGTGATGCTGTTCCACATACCGCACGCAGGGCATTTGCCCAACCACTTGGGAGTCTCGTAACCGCACTCGGTGCAGAAATATGCCTTTTTAACCTTCGCCATTACTGAAACAATCGAAGAATATCGCTACCGTTAGCATATATAAGCAACGCCATAAGTAGCCAGAAACCAATATTTTGTAGTACGATAAGGAACTTCTCGTTAGGCTTACGGCGTGTGATAATCTCCCATAGTGTGAAGAGAACGTGACCGCCGTCAAGCACTGGGATAGGCAATAAGTTCATCACAGCCAAGATAATAGAGATAAGTGCAGTGATATTCCAGAAGGCATACCAGTTCCACGCCTCTGGGAAGATGCTACCGATAGAGATAAAGCCACCCATCTCCTTGTAGAGTTTGGTCTCTGGGTTGAACATCATCACAATCTGCTCCCAGTACGACTTAATCTCCTTGCCCGCGCGCTTAACACCCGCAGGTATAGACTGCCAGAAGGTATAACTTGTCTGGCGTGGTGCAATCATAGTTGTTGTGATGCCGATACCCTGCTCCGAGATTGGTACCTCGAATGTGAGGTTATCGCTATCAGCACGCTCTACGGTGATAAGGGCTGTGGTGTTGGCGCAACCCGCGATGATGGGCTGTGCTGTGGCAAAATCTGGCGTTGCAGTCTCGTTGATAGCGACAATCTTATCGCCCACCATAAGACCTGCCTCCTGTGCGCTCTCGGCAACTACGCTCTCGATGATAAATGGAGCGTTAGGCTTGAAGAAACCGATGTGACCACCGCGCTCACGCATAGCCACAAGGTCGGCTAGAGGGAGTGTGAGCGTTCTCTCCTCGTTGTTCTGCGCTACCTTAACCTCCAAGTCGTGGTCTACGATAAGCAGACGCTCAACGATGGTGTTTATATTCTCAATAGGCTCATTGTCAATGGTCAAGATGCGGTCGCCATCCACAAAACCGAATGCCTCTGCCTCCTCATTATAGAGGTAACCATACTGCATATCGTCGTTGTGGTAGTAACTCTCGCCCCAGTGGTAGAGCATACCCGAGTATATAACAATGGCGAGGATGACGTTCATCACAACACCCGCAATCATTACGATAAGACGTTGCCAAGCAGGCTTGCCACGCAACTCATCCTTTGATGGTGCGAGGTTACGGCACTCCTCTTTTGTAGCCTCAATCTCGCTCTTTAGTCTGTCGACCTCGACCTCGAGCATCGCGATATCTGCGCTGTTTGTTCTCTTGGCGTGCTTTAGTCTATCCTTTGCCTCGTCGAGTTCCTTACCAAGTTTCTCCTCCTTGTTGTATAACTCCTCGCGGTTGTCGTAGATGCTTACGTAACCACCCAAAGGCAACCAACCGATACCATACTCTACGCTTCCAATCTTGCGCTTCCAAAGCGAAAACCAAGGGTTGAAGAAGAGGTAGAACTTATCCACGCGTATACCGAACATACGCGCTGTGATGAAGTGTCCGAACTCGTGGATAAGCACAAGTAGGGATAGTGATGCAAAGAACTGCACTGCCTGAATTAAAATTGCTGTCATTGTCTATTAAGTTTTATTATTTTCGGTTTATATATCGCTCTGCAAGTTCTCGTGCCTCGCGGTTGGCAAGGTCGTAGTCGTTAAGCGTAGGGCGTGCCTCGAACGATGCATTGTCCAGGGCGTAGCGTATAGCACCCACAATATCCAAGTAACCACACTTGTGTGCAAGGAACGATGCCACAGCCACCTCGTTAGCACCATTCATCGTACAAGAGGCTGTACCACCGCGCTTTAAGCACTCGTATGCTATATCTAACGCTGGGTACTTCGCGCGGTCTACATCGGCAAAGGTAAGCGTAGGGTAGTCCAATATGGAGAACTGCTCCAGACTCTCGCTACTGCGCTCAGGGTAGAGCAACGCATAACTTATAGGAGTATGCATATCGGCATTACCGAGCTGTGCCTTAACCGAGCCGTCTGTAAACTCCACCATAGAGTGTACTATAGACTGCGGATGTATAACCACCTTGATGCGCTCTGGCTCAATGTCGAAGAGCCAGCGAGCCTCGATAACCTCAAAACCCTTGTTTACGAGCGTTGCCGAGTCAATCGTAATCTTTGCCCCCATAGACCACTGCGGATGCTTTAACGCCATTTCGGGCGTTACATCCTTCAGTTCCTCGCGTGCGAGGTTGCGTAGTGCGCCACCGCTACAGGTTATTATAAGGTTGCGTATGCTATGGCGTTTTTCGCCCTCCAAGCACTGCATAATAGCCGAATGCTCCGAGTCGATAGGTAGAATCTCTACGCCTCTCTGCTTTGCTCTTGACATAATGATGTCGCCACCCACAACCAATGTCTCCTTGTTTGCCAAGGCTATGCGCTTGCCACACTCTATGGCGTGGTATGTAGGGTGTAGTCCTGCGTAACCCACAAGGGCATTTACGATGGTGTCGTTGCGGTAACTGCGGGCAATATCGTTTATGGCATCGCTACCTGCGAGTACCTCGATCTTGGTATCTTTCAATGCCTCTTTGAGCGATGTGTAGTGGCGGGTGTCGCCAATAACCACGCTCTCCACCTCAAACTCGCGTGCCTGCTGGGCAAGCTCCTGCCAGCGATTGTGTGCCACAAGTGATGTCACACGAAAACGCTCGGGGTTACGGCGCACGATGTCGAGTGTCTGTGTGCCGATAGAGCCAGTAGAACCCAATATGCTTAATTTCTCGATGCTCATACTTTTAGAATAGAATATATAACTCTGGGTCTATGGCTGTGCCGTTGTGCCACAACTCGAATGTTAGGATGTTCTGCTCCTCGATGCCCTCGCCTGCCGAGGTGCGTATGCGACCTATCACAGCACCACTCTGTACGTTTTGACCCTTGCGTACGAGTGTCTCGCCCAAGTTCTTATATACTGAGATATAGCCCTCGGAGTGCTGTATCATCACGTTGAGGGTGCCATCAGCCTGCTCCTCCACTGCTAATACTGTTCCGCTCTCCACACTCATAACAGAACTCTCACCGTCGATGCTCATAATGGCGATGTCGTAACTCGACTCTGGGGCGTCGAAGTTGCGGATGATGCTACCACGCATAGGGTTGTTGAAGCGTGCCGACTCCGACTGCAATGGCTTGGTGTTGGATAGCGAATACTCACCTGTGATGCTCTCCAAAGCATCGCGTAGCAACGAGTCTGCGCGTGTAGGAAGTATTCGCGACTTGTCGTAGCGTATGGTATCCGTAAGGATAGTTGAGTGTAGGGTAGGTGTGCTACCACCCATTATCGTTGCCACTGCCTCGTTGTATGCCAATATGTCGTTCATATTACGCTCCATCATATCAAGTCGCATAATATGCTCCGTAAGTTGCTCGTTTAGTCGCTCCGACTGTGTGCGATACTTGGGTAGTATGTCGAGTATCGAGGTATATGCCATAAGTAGTAGCAATACGATTAGTATTACGGCTACCACTCCGATGATGCTACCCCATAGCGATAGTGGCGATAGGTTTACCATCCAAAACACCTTTTCGCCATTACGCTCCTTGAATAGGAGTTGTCGCTTCTTTGTAAGTGTATTCCAAATCTCTCTCATTCCTTTCCTATATATAAATATATATTCGCGCAAAGATAACGAATTTGGTGGGATACTTGGTATTTTGCGAGAACTTTTTTACCTTTGCAATGCAAAATTTGAGACTTGGGGTTTGTCGCACTCCGAAAATAGGATGTAATAATTATTAACAGAAATATAACTATGGTAAAACCAACACTCTTAGTTTTGGCTGCGGGTATGGGCTCGCGCTACGGCTCACTAAAGCAGATGGACGGCGTAGGTCCTAACGGTGAGGCTATTATCGATTACTCTGTATACGACGCTATCCGCGCAGGTTTCGGCAAGGTGGTATTCGTTATCCGCCACTCTTTCGAGGCAGATTTCAAGGAGGTATTCAATGCCGAGCGTTTCGGAGGTAAGATTGCTGTGGAGTATGTATTTCAGGAGTTGGACTACCTCCCAGAGGGCTTCACACTCCCTGCCGAGCGCGTAAAGCCTTGGGGTACCAACCACGCTGTGATGATGGCTGCCGATGTTATCAACGAGCCATTTGCTGTTATCAATGCCGACGACTTCTATGGTCGTGAGGCGTATGTTGCTATCAGCAACTACCTAACAACTCTCGAGGGTTCCGAGGGTAAGTATTGTATGGTTGGTTACGAGGTATCCAAGACACTTTCAGAGAATGGTACAGTATCACGCGGTGTATGTACCGTAGATGCTGAAGGCAACCTTACAGGTATGGTCGAGCGCACACAGATTGAGCGCGTCAACGGCACTATCCTCTTCCACGATGGCGGTGCTGATGAGCCTCTTGCCGAGAACACTCCAGTCTCTATGAATCTCTTTGGTTTTACTCCCGATTATTTCCGCCACTCGCAGGCATTCTTCAAGGAGTTCCTCTCTGCCAATATTGAGAATCTAAAGTCAGAGTTCTTTATCCCTCTTATGGTTAACAAAGTCATCAACGACGGTACTGCTACAATGCGTGTTATCCCAACTACATCTAACTGGTTTGGTGTAACTTACAAAGAGGATAAGCCACAACTAATGGCGAAAATCGAGGAGTTGATAGAGGGTGGGGCTTACCCACGTAACCTCTGGGAGTAATTAATTTCTCACGATAAGGCAGACATCTACTTCCGCTAACAAAAAGTCCCGACAATGAGCAGTACCTCAAGTACAGCCCATCGTCGGGATTTTTGCCGAGCGTTGTATCTGCAGCCTTCTCCTGAGAAATTAGGGAGTGCAGCCCTGTATGTTTGTGTCTGTTTCGCTTGTGCCAAGCGACAGCTACGCTGTGGGGAACCTGGGTATTCTGGGTATTCTGGGGATGAGGTCGTACGTTAGTCCGCGTTGTCGCTATTCTGCGCTTTGCTTTGCATTGTAGTTTAATGATGCTCGCGCTTCCCCATAATACCCACTCTACCCATACTCCCCAGCATCCCCATCTTCTGCGCAAATAAAACTTATGCGAAGC
>JAGCKG010000135.1 GCA_017647625.1 Alistipes sp.
CAGCACACCAATGTAATTGATGTATTTGATAAGTGTGATATTGTAAGGTTTGTAATAGATGTAATATCCTAATTATTGGCATTTTAAGGGGTATTACATCTATTATTTTTGTGGAGATATGGGAGGTATAGACACAAAAAACCTTACAACAGGGTGTGTTATAAGGTCTAAAAGTGATTCCGGCGGTAATGGAAACCTCCCTACTAACCCTCACATACACACCACATTTATCAAGCATCAAGAACCAATGGTCACATATTAGTCTCAGCATCAATATATTGCAGCGAAGGTAATAGTAAATCCTGATTTTCCAAACTATTGTCATAAGATTCTTATCACCTATTATGCATCTATTTGGGTAATTCAGAATGAAATCCACATAATACATTTATAATCAAGAATATATCTAAGATTGTTCCTAACTATATGTTCTCTTATTATTTCTCTTCTCTCTTTCTTAATTTATTAATCACAATACTATGATATCTATTTAAGAATTCTTAATGTAAACATAGTTTTTATGATTCTTAATTATCATTGATGAATCCTCAATATACTAAATTAATTTACCTATTTAGTGCTAAAAACATAGATGTTCTATTTTAATACTTAAAGTGTGCTACATAAATATATTTACTGTCGTTAAGCATTTATAGTTTGTTTTAAATTATATAGATTCATATGTCACCAACACAGACTAACCAATAAGATATGTTGATGTCTTTTTATGTCGAAGCGAAAGTATTGATATAGTTTTCAAATTGAGATGATGTATCATTATATCCCCAAAACATAGTTGATGCCTTTGATATGTGATTAAGGGTAAGTTGTGGATGTATCCAATAATAAAGAGAAACCTCCCCAACAAGTGGAGAGGTATGGGGGGGGGAAAGTTATAGTTATTACTTTCTCGAAATTCGACATCTTCTTCTATTATCTGCTTCATATAGTCTTCTTTTGACTTTTTCTTTTTGTCTTTCCGAAACTGATGGAATCAAATTCTCACTTTTCATTGCTGCGATGGTCAACATAATTAAATCAATGATATCTTCTATTCCGAGTAATGCGATAGGAGTTTGTCCAAGATTACTATATCCATCCTCAAAACTCTCCCTAATTAACCTGTTTAGTTTTCTTTTGTCTGTTGTTCTCATAACTGTTTTTGTTTTATTTATATAGGTGTATTGGTGGGTAAAATAAAAACCTCCCTAACATTACATTAGGGAGGAAGCAAAAGTTATGATGTGTTTAGGGAAGACTAATTTATCCCCATAAAGTTCTCTTTGCAGTTGTCGTTAAGGTATTGTAGATACCCATAGTAGCAAAAATCGTATTCACCATCATACAACCTTTGTTTGAATCCATTTTCTATCTTCTCTAACTCCTCACAAAAATATTTATCGAATTCACTATCTACAACACCCACATCTGGGTATTTTGCATCCACTATATCAAAAACAGCATTATCAAATGTTTGGTATTCATCTATAACCTGCTTCAATGCTGTATCAAATGGATTGTCACTGCCGATTAAATCTATACCAAATTTAGTTTTAACTCTATTCCAGCATAGTTTGCAACCAGACCACATTCTACCACACCCACAAAAGTATAATTTCAAAAAGAAGTTATCCAAAAATGGTGAAACAAAATATTGATAAGGTAATAATGTGTTCTCTAATGTTTTTGCGATATTCCCATTAATGTCCTCATATTGTGATATGAAAAGTGCCAATGGTGTCACCTCTTCATCTATATATGTATCTTTATTCTCAAAATTCAGGATTAATGCCCTTGCTAACTCTTCTGCATCATTGTAAACTATATCAAGTTCATCTTTGTCAAAAATTGGGATAAGTCCCTCTTTTAGTTTGTAATCATAGTCAGCATAGGAATCAACCTCAACTAAATCTAATTTTTCTATACACTTCCAATCTGGGGTGAATACACCATTGAAAATTCTATCTGCAACTAATAATGTGCAACCATAATTCCCATCCTCCAATGTCTTAATATGTGTAAATGGAGGCATAATTTTCATTTTCTCTTCCATAAATCATCAAGTTTTTCTTTATTTATCATTGACATTTGATCATACTTCTTTAACATTACATCTTGATATCAGATAGACACCCATATACTATAATTTAATAGTAATAGTAAAAAATGCCTGCAAGGTTGCATAACCTGCGAAAAATTACTACCTTTGTTTAAATTGGATAATTTTTGTGCCATATAATTCGGTAAATACATATAAGCGTATATGGCAGACTTATGCGTCAAAGATATATCCATATAAGAATGGAGCGCATCAGTAAATTACTGATCAACTATTACTTACTAGAGTTATAAAAATGGTGGTCTTTAAGTATTATGAGTAGAAAAATAAATTTAGAACAACAATTAGAATACAAAGGATATTGGTATTTGCCATCATCTCCCGATAAAAAAATCGCTGGGATTCTTACATATTATCCCAATGATAAGATCGTATTGGAACTAATTGGGTGTTTTAATGATCCCTTTATATCTTTACTTGAAGATAATGAAGAAAATGTTATATATGGTAAGACATCTGATGCTAAAGACATAACATTGTTGCAATGTCATCCAAGTGGCGCCGCAAACTTTAGTGCGGAGTTCCCCATTGTTAAATATAGTTGCAACTACATTGTAATAGGTAAGCATATAAATAGCTTTGATGAGAGATGTAAATATTGGGTTAGTTTTCGAATTCCAGAACTAACCCTATGGTGTTATCCTGCAGCATTAACTAATAATGTAATGTTTAATGATAAGGGTAACCAAATAACTAAAATGATTGTATCAACAAATTTGGACAATGATGGTATTATATGCAGTGTCAATATTGATGATAACACGACTCTACACTTGAGAAGGGGTGTTCACTATGATGGCTCGATGTATTTCCTTAATCCTCAATTTGAGCAATATACCTATGTTGAGATTATAAAACAATCAGAAGTCTCAATAAATGAGCTACTATCCGATATTCACACTTTTGAGCATTTTATCTCTCTAGCATCATTTAATATTGTAGAATGTACTGACATATCATTATTTGATGACGGAATGTTCCAACAAGTTGAGTCGAGAAAACATTACAAAGAAATAAGCCTGATACATATATACAATAAATCAGCTAATAGAAGAAGCAAACTAAATAGAGATTTCTTATTTAAGTATTCCACTATCAAGGATGTATATCCAGAAATAATAAGAAATTGGTATAATGTCCCCAAAAATCTATATCCTATTAGACATCATCTAATTAGTAGTTTAGAGAATAAATCATATTATAGCAGTGTAGATTTTTTGATAATTATTCAAGCCATTGAGGGCTTTTGGTGGCGTTTTAGAGATAAAGACTATAAGAAAAAGAATGCCATACCAAGGAAAAAGAACACTCTCCTTAATACTATAATAAAAGAGTTGTTGGATGAGTTTAGTGATATAGAACTCTTAAACAACTGCGAAATAGATATAACGGAGGTTGTTGATTCTAGACACTATTATTCTCATTTTGTAGAGCAAATAAAGAAACCAAAGAAGTTAGATGGATGGGATTTAATTGCACTAGCTAGGAGATTACGCATTCTGCTTATATGTTGCGTATTGTCTTTTGTTGGATTCCAACATTCTCATATAGATACCATTTTTAAGAAAAGTAACTACAGACTTCAGTAGAGAATCTTTGTAAAGTCTATAAATAGAAATACCGATATGCAAAACATAGTAAAAGTATTAGCAGATACATTGCTCGTAGATTTATTTCAAAAGGACTCACAAGGTGCCGATATTAGCAAGAATGAGTTTGATGTAATGATGGAGGCTTATAAGAAGGATCACGAAAATAAGGTTGATAGTAGCGACAGATTAAGCCCAGAGCAGAAAAGTAAGTTAAAGCAACTCTACAATAAAGCAGCAGACAGTATAAAAGAGTATTGCCAAGAATGTCTCCGTATAAATGGCAGATTAATAGAGTAAATATAAATTGCATTATATGCCGAGTAACCATTATAGAGGTATTATACTTATCATTTAATTAATATAATACAATTGAGTACATAATGGCTATATCAATTAAATAAGATTATTGGGCATTAGACAAACGAAACATTGTAAATATTTTCTAATTTACGAAACATTTTGGTATTTTTTTGCGTATTTCTTATAAAAGAATGTTGATGGCTGATTTACAAAGATTTTGTAGATTAAAAAAAAATGTTTATTTTTGCAGTAGAATATAAATATTGTTATGGGAAAGCACACAAATACAAAGCAATGTGATAAATCTAAAGTATCACAAGTGGGGAATCCTGCTTTTGTGCTTATCACATCTGACGATGTGAAGAAGATGCGTGTCCATACCTATGAGTATCTAATTAAATAGGTATGCAATGTTATAAGTATAGGTTTAAAACTAATATCAAAATAAATGGCGAGTCAGATTCAATTCTGACTCGCAAATTGTATACTTTTGATTCATCTAAAACAAATCAGACATATTGGGTATATGTAGATGAATGTGTTCACAATATATGTGTGATAAAATTTCATCTTAAAAATCATAGAAATTCCAAATATAAATATAATCTTTTAACAAACTTGGGAGAAGCCCGTAGTGTTGTATATACTTGCTTAAATCTGCTAATAAATGAATTTCATTATAAAAATAGATATACTTCATTTGGATTTATTGCATCTAATAAAAAAGATGAAGATTATAGGAATACTAAAAGGTTACGTTTTTACAAACGTTTCATCACAACATTTATTGGTTCAGAAACATTTGCACACTATGAGTATTTAGACAAAAGTGCATATATATTAATACCACATATCGCAGTTGATAACAACCCAAATCTCCCAATAGAATATTTCAAAATGCTACAAGAGCATAACTTTATTGAATACTAAAAGATCTCCCAATTGAGCGTTTTTCAATTAACCTAGACCCAAATCTCAGAACCTGGTTCTAACTATGCTCTTGCTTATAATGTGGTATGATTTCATCAAGAGAGACTGTGCATAAACAAAACTTGACATTTGATTTATAAGTTAGAAGAGAACCTTTCTTATAGACTGCATAAGTCATTTGCCCAGACCTGATTATAGATTGTTTCTATGTTTTATATATTAAGTCTTTCTAATAAATTCTTAATCTTTATTTACAATATTAGATATTTTTGCTGATTTTTTGTCTGTTTTTCTCCAAAAAAACCATAAGAACCTCCAAAAAATCTCAAAAAACTTCTGTTTTATAGTAGATTATAACAAAGAACCCCACAATAAAACCTCCAATGTAAACACACAAATAGATATACACCACTGAATAACAGAGGTTTGCAAATTATAGTCATCTGTTTTGTTGATTGTTTTTCGCTTTGGAGGTTTTCCCTCTCTTAAAAAACTATGTGATAAAGAGAGGGTGGCAGAGTTTGTTAGCATTATCCTGATAGATATTGAAAACAAAAAGTCTCGACCACATTGTAGTCAAGACTTTTCAATAATTTTTCATATGTTTAATTTAATAATCTTTGGCAAATTATTATCTGCATCATCCTAAATTGATGATAAAATCCACTAAGGCATCACGTAGTAACATATCTTTATCATATGACTCATACCAACCATTTTCTCCTTTTAGAGTGATTGCATCATCATCCCCCTCCTCGCAATCGTCCTCATATTCCTCGTCATCATAATCATCGTATTCATAATTTGCAATATCGATATATTCACACTCTGTAACTTCCAATAATCGCTCCCATTTTCTATTGCCGACAATATCAATCTCAAAAGATTCCCCACCATAATTACCTATATTATTCGTCCAATACTCAATCAATGTGTCTTCTATGTTGGAAATAGGCATTCCATTAACCATCAAATCATACTTCTTTTCAATTCTCTTAATATTATTACTCATACTTACTCATTACATTATTAAATACTACATCCTTAAGTTTGCTATTCTTTTGTAGGCGAACTGTTGCCTCCACAATATTTGGTTTTGTCTTATGTAATTTGGCGATATACAATATATCATTTAGCGATATACCACATTGCTTTTCAATATGTTTTGACAACTCCTCACGTGATAACTTCTTACCTAACACTCGCTTCGTAAGCACAGAGGTATTCTCACCCTTAACAATGCCCTCAACAATAGATGAGAGATTGTTCTTTACTGTGGTTGCCATCTCGTTGGTCTTACTCAATGTCGCCTTCTCTCGCTTCAACTTCTTCATTTGTTTTTCCAATGCCTTAATCTCGGCAGAAATCTCCTTTTGGCGTGGTGACGTCGTTACACAATCATACTTTGGGGATGTTGCTCTATGCTTCGTTGGTGTTGACCACTCAATATTACCTAGCGATGCATCGCTCCTATCCCCATTTTTGTAGCGAACACGACTTGCATTGTCGGGGTTGCCCCTGAATGTTAGCAACACCAGATGTGCGACATTAAACTTCTTTTTTCTGCCATCCACATAGAACTCAATAGTTCCATTGTTTGCCTTCAAGAGCTTACCACTCTTCTCGCTATACACATCCCCCTTTTTGTTAATTAGATAACCATCGAGATTTGGAATCTCCACAAAATGCTTTCTATTGATATTTGCCATAGCATTAAAACGATTAACCTATACATCGTGAGGTTCTAATTATTAAAATAAATCTATTGCTTTTCTCCTTTTGAAAAACAATTCTAATATGTATATTCCGCTTTTTAGGAATTATTTTTATTTTTTGAGAAATAAGAGATGTTTTTAGGGACAATGAAGGGATGACAACATTTAATGTGCTGGTGTATAGCAATTTAGACTATAATATAATATTTCAACTTTTTTACATTATTTTTTGAGATAATGTGAGATTATACCCCAATTTACAAATAACAAAGTTTTGTTTCAATATTGATTTTTAGGAAAGATAACCTCAACTTTGCACATCGAAAATAGTGGTATAACACCCCAATATTATTAAGCAACAGTAAAAAAGATGTCCTAAATAGTACACTGAGCGGAAATATTTACTACATTTGTAGTGACATATTAATTACGCGGAAAGTGTAAGTTTATTCTCGTTAGACAAACGTAGGAAATTTGAATAACAGAGAGAATGAGCGGACATCTTCTCGCGTCATACCTGCATATTAGGGTATGGCGTGGGTCTGTTGCTTATTTTATCTGTAAGGTTATTCCTACGACCTGTCTAACTAAAATAAGTTTTCAGCACCACGCTTTCTTTTTTGCTTACAAATCACTATTGGGGTGCGGATAGTAAATCGTATTTGGGATATAATAAATGTATAACAAATAAAACTTTACTATTATGAAAAAGTTCTTCTTTTTGGCAGTCTTTGCAGCAACTATGATTTCGTGCAACAATACCGACGAACCTATCCCTACTCCTGTAGAGGAGAAAATTCCAATCAATATCTCCACAAGTATCACACGAGTAACTGACTCTGCATTTGAATCTGGGGATAAGGTGGGTATATATGTAGTAAATGAACCTAATGAGTTGGTCGTATCTGGCAATCACGTGGATAATATGGGATTCACATACTCTACAAAGTGGACTCCTGACGAAGAGATTTATTGGAAAGACCAGACAACAAAGGCAACATTCTATTGCTATTATCCTTATGGCACACCTAATAGTGTGACAGCATATAAGTTCTCAACAAAGGCCGACCAGTCTACTCTTGCTAATTACAAAGCAAGTGAGTTCTTGTGGGGAAAGACTGATTCTGTATCTCCAACAGAGAGTGCAGTTCCTATCACAGTTAATCATATGTTTAGTAATGCTTTGGTCGTTGTTGAACCAGGTGCTGGATTTACAGCAGAGAGTCTTGCTGCATCAAATGTAGAGGTTAAGATTTGTAATATTAAAACAGATGCTTCTATCAACCTTGCAACAGGTGTAGTATCAGCAAGTGGCGCACCAACATCAGTCACACCTCTTTATGAGGGCACATATTACAGAGCATTGATTGTCCCACAGACTGTTGAGGAGAGTGCTCTAATCATTGTTACTGTTGATGGCGTTAATTATACATTGACAAAGGGATTCACCTTTAAGGCAAATACCCAGCATCGCTTTACTGTCACTGTTAATAAGGTGAACAATGGTGTCAACATTGGTATTGGTGGTTGGCAGATTGATGATACTGATAATGGTGGTAGTGCAGAATAATGACATACTAAAATATGAATCTTATGAAAAGGATATATTTAACAATAGTCAGTGCAACCCTCTTACTTGCTGGGTGCACACAAGATTTTAATGAACCTACACCTAATATTCCAACCCCAGATGATGCGATTGCAATTAATATCGGTGGTAGCATAGACCAAATTCCGACAACCCGTGTCAATGATGAAGGGTTCTGTGATGGTGACGGTGTAGGTATATATGTAGTGAACTATAATGGTGATGTCCCTGGCACTATGCTAAGTGAGGGTAATCAGGCAGATAATGTTCACTATGTCTATAACGAGTCAGAGAATAGGTGGATTCCAGATTATCCTATTTACTATTATGATAAGGTTACTCCTGTTGATATCATTGGTTATTATCCATATATTTCTAATGTAGAGGATGTCAACACCTATTCATTTGAGGTTGCCAAAGACCAATCCACAGATGCTGCAAATGGTCTTATGGGTGGATATGAGGCAAGTGATTTCTTGTGGGGTAAGGCAGAGAAGATTTCTCCTACTGCATCCCGTGTAAATGTCACTTTCCACCATAAGATGGCAGGTGTGCAAATCTATCTTACAGAAGGCACTGGTTGGGGTGAGAATGAATGGAATGCAGTGGACAAGCAGGTGCTTGTCACTAACACAATTCGTAAGGCGACTATTGACCTTGCAAATGGTGATATCACACCTGTTGGTGATATCCCTACAACAGGCACTGTCCCTGCTGTAAATGATGGTGGATGGCGTGCTGTTGTTGTTCCACAGAGCGTTGGCGCATCGGTTGCATTATTCAATATCACTGTTGATGGCACATCCTATATCTTCAGAAAGAGTGAGCAATTTGAATATGTCTCTGGCAAACTTCATAAGTTTACCATTGAGGTATCAAAGAAGAGTGATAGTGGTTTGGAGTTTAAACTTGTAGGCAAGGATATTACCCCTTGGGAGAGCGAGACTATCACCCACGATGGCACAGCACGAGAGTATGTAGTGATAAATGTACCAGAGGCAAGGCTTGAACATAGTGCATTAAAGAGTATTATCGAGGAGATGGGTAAGGACTTCACCAAAATTAAGAATCTCAAAATAACAGGCGAGGTCAATGCTTATGACTTCTACTTTATGAGAGATGAGATGGAGCTATTAACAAATCTAAACGTTGAGGAGGTTGATATTGCTCAATGCTATACTACTGATTACACCTATGGCACATTGCGACCACAAAATACAATTCCTCTATATGCCTTCAAAGGAAAAAAATCGCTACATAGAATTATAATGCCAAAATCCCTAATTGCAATTGAGCGCGAAGCTTTCCAATCATCTGGGCTTTCAGGTACTATACTTATACCTGACTCTGTACAAGAGATTGGAGGTTATGCTTTTGATGACTGCCCAGAGATATTATACATTAACATACCCCAATCAATAATAACGATAGGAGATAATGCCTATATGACACATCATAGCACAAATCATAATAATACCCAAATCAACAATTTTTCCCTTCCTCAAACCTTAAAGAGTATAGGCGCTAATGCTTTTTGTGGTATTAAAATCAATCAGCAAATATTTCTCCCCAAAGATTTGGAGTATATTGGAAGTGCCGCATTCTCAGCTTGTGGCATAACTGGCAACCTTGAGATACCATCTAAAATAACAAAGATTCCAGATTATTGTTTTGCGGGAAATAATTTTGATGGGGCACTAATATTACCTAAAGGCTTAATAGAAATTGGAACTCGCGCAGTTGGCGGTACAGGAGAATTGATAATCCCACAATCGGTAATGATTATAAACTCCGGGGCATTCGCAGAATGCAATTTAACTGGTCGTTTGATTATTCCATCATCGGTGACATTTCTTGGGGAACAAGCTTTTAGAGATCAGAAATTTGAGGGAGAAATAGAGCTGCCTTCTGACATATCAGTTGTAAAATATGGGTTATTTGACGAATGTCCCTATATTACAAGTATAGTATTGCCCTCAAATATTGAGAAGATAGAGGAAAATGCTTTTAATTGTCCTCAATTACAAAGGATTGTTTGCAAGTCAAAAACACCACCTATAATACATAGTAATAGCATCATTAGTACATATCCTATCACTGTTGAGGTTCCAGAAACATCTTTACAAAAATATCAACAAGCTGATGGGTGGAAAGATTTGATGCCATCTGTGTATAGAGATTTTAATATTGATAATGAGTCTATCAACGCGCTGAATGCATCGTTTGAAAAGAGAACAGTCGTTCGAGCTCCGAGTGAAATGGCCTGGAGTGTAACTCATAAACCCGATTGGGTAACTGTTACCCCATCAGAAGGAATGGGCAAGGTTGAGGTAACTATTACTTTTAACGAACTCGCACAAGGCAATGGCAATCGTATGGATTCGTTGGTGTTCAAGCCCACGGCATACGACTATGAAAAGGTTGTGATGCTCAATCAATACGATTGTGAATATGGCGATGGTGATATAATAACAAATCAGACCGCAACTGTTGGGAATGGTGTAAATATCGTATTTATTGGTGATTGCTTCGATGCAAAAGATATTGCGGAAGGCTATTATAAAGAAATTATGGATGAGGCTATCTGTTATTTCTTTGCTGTTGAGCCTTACACAACCTATAAAGACTACTTCAATGTATATACCGTAATTGGTCACTCGCCAGATAGCGGTTTGCCGACAACCTATTCTATCAATCAAGAATCTAAATTCGGGTCACAATATGCCTATGGCAATGATGGTTTCCAATTTAAGTTCAACGATACGGAATGCTTTGAATATGCATGCAAAGTACCTTCTATTACGACAGATAATCTAAACCAAACATTGATTGTGCTTATAGAAAATAGTAATGTATATGGTGGAGTAACTCGAATGTGGGGAGATAATTCCGCTATTGCCGTTTGTTCGATAATGAGAGGTAATTATCCTAATGATTTTAGAGGGGTCGTCCAGCACGAGGCAGGAGGACACGGATTTGGCAAATTGGCAGATGAATATATCTATAATGGAGATTTTATTGATATGTGTGGCTGTGGAGAGGGTCATGTAAAGGAGTTTTTACAAGGACAAAATAATGGATGGTATCAAAACCTCTCTTTAAAATCAAGCATCTATGAAGTACCTTGGTCGCATATGATTTTCGACCCTCAATTCTCAAATTCTGTGGATATGTATGAGGGTGGATATTTCCACGCTCGTGGCGTATTCCGTTCAGAACCAAACTCGTGTATGAATAACAATGTGCCCTATTTTTCTGCGATTTCTCGTGAGCAAATTGTAAAACGAATTATGGAGTATGCAGGGGAGGAATATACTTTTGAGAAGTTTAAGGAGAAAGACAATTCGGCAATGGGTCCGATTACCGCAACGGCTTCGACTACATCAGTGTCGCGCTCGACGGTAGTGATTAACAATGAAAAAAATACATACCATCGTACCCCTGTAATTATGGGAGAGAGACCTATGTTGCATTTTTAAAACGAGTAAAAGATGAAAAGATATATCGGATTGGCAGCCCTTGCCCTGTTGGTGATGGGTTGCGAGAAAGAGGATAGTTATCAGGTTGAGGAGGGTGCAATGCACATTGAGGTGTTGCACCCATCAGCAACACGAGCAACGGAGACGGCATTTGAGAGTGGTGACAAGATTGGCATTTATGCCACAGAGTATAGTGGAGATGTCGCTGCACCATTACAGATTTCTGGTAATTGGGCAAACAATGTGGCAACAACATTTGATGGTGCATCTTGGACACCAGCAAAGAAGGTATTTTGGAGTGAGAATAAGATGGATGTGTATGGATATTACCCATATATGATACCGACATCTATTGATGAACACCTATGGTCAGTACAACTCGACCAGTCTACACCAGAGACTGCTGATGCTCTATCAGGATATGAGGCATCAGACTTCTTGTGGGGCAAGGCAACCGGTGTGTCGCAAACAGATGGCAATGTGCAGTTAGAGTTCAAGCATAAGTGTACGAAAATGGTAATTAAGTTGGTAAAAGGAGAGGCGTTTACTGACGAGTTCCCAAAGGATACAGAGGTCTATTTACACAGTACAGTTCCAACTGCAACTATTGATTTTACAACAGGTAATGTCTCAAAAGATATTTATGGTGAACGACAAAAAATCAAAACTCGTCAAGTATCTATTGATACATATGAGGTAATCTTAATTCCACAGAGTATCACGGAAAGGATGCCATTTATTGAGGTTACGATGGGGGGAATATCCTATTTAACAGAGGATAAGTTCTCATATTTGCCAGGTGTGCAATATAGTGTATCCATTACTCTCAATTCATCCCCAGAACAGATTGAAGTTGAGATTGGTGGCAATATCGAAAATTGGGAGTAAATGTCTATTTTCTAAAAATATTGTTACAATGGAAAATCCAGATTTTATATCTCAATATAGAGATACATTGAATGAGGTAATCAAAGAGTCAGAAATATTTTTAGAAAAATGGATAATTAGCATTTGTTCTGGAGTTTTAGCAATCTCTACGGCTATTATCCCATTTTGTGTTGAAAAGAATGAGATGTCTAATGAATATCTAATAATTATTTCGTGGTTGTCAATATTAATTGGATTAGTAGTGTGTTTGGTATCTCATCATATTACCAAGTATAGTGCGCAAAACATTGTTAAGCATCTTGATAATATGAACAATGAAGGGGATATTGATTGCATAAATTCCAAGATTATTCGTCGAAACAAAATTATAGATAGTTTGAACATATTTTGCATCTTTTTAATTGTATTAAGTTTAGTGTTTTTAGGAACTTTTGTATATATAAACTTAATAATTTAATTCACTATGGCAAAGAAACTAAATGAAGGACTATCATTGCCTACTATTAAGAAACCTCAAAAAGGGGGAACCAAGAAGGGAAAATAACCATTAATCTTATGCTAAGTCACCCACGAGGATCCCACTCGTGGGTGATTTGTCTCTAAATATATCTCAGAAACGTTGATAAATTAAAATATTACGCTTATATTCGTCTCAGTATTCGATAGTTACATATATTTGAGTGATATGAAAGTAGTAATATTAGCAAGGGTTTCGACTGATAAGCAACTTTATGAGCGACAAGTGGTGGAGATGGAGCAATACTGCAAAAGTGTTGGTTGGGATGTCGCAAAAATTTTCACGAACAAAGTCAGTGGCGCAAAGAAAAATGAGGACCGCCCGGAGATAATGGAGATGCTTGCGTATATCGAGGAAAACAAGATAGACAAGGTATGTGTTTTGGAGATATCCCGTTTAGGTAGGAACACCCTCGAAGCATTAAAGGTGATAGAACTCCTGAATGAAAAGAAGATATGCCTATTTATCAAGAACTACAACTTGGAGACACTGGATGCAAAAAGCAATGTCAATCCCATAACGAGTTTGATATGCACAATCTTGTTGGAGATATCAAGTATGGAGCGACACACCATCATAGATAGGATGTCAAGCGGTCGGGACCAATACATTGCCAAATGCAGAAAAGAAGGCATAAAGATGGGAAGACCATCTACCTATCGCAAAAGTGATGACACAATGCGAGAGCAATATAAAAAGGAGATATCACTGCTCAAACAGGGAATGTCCCTTAGAAACATTAGCATTATCACAGGTACAAGCATTATGACAATAAGGAAGTTGTATAAGTTTGCTCAATAGCACAACAAAGACTTAATTCGTGCAGAATTAGGTCTTTTTTTTAATAAAACCCATAGAACTGACATATAATAAGTAAAAACTAAATTTTACAAAATATGGCAGGACTAGCAAAGCATCAAGCAAATAATATAACTTTTGATAAAGACAATACTATAACACTGTATATGAGTGAGTTTATATACAATGGATTAGAGAATATAGGTGAGAAAAACTATAAAGATAAAAGAAGTGTAGAGGGTCTGATAAAGACATATGCTATCGTCAAAATACATCATATAGTTGCAATGACATTAGACCTAACACCTATTCATTGTGAGTTATTTAGGGGTATTAGCAAAAGAAATTATACAAACTACCTGACCATACTACAAAAAGAAATGATGCTTCAAATAGAGCAACAAGCAATAGAACCATACAAGAACAAAAGTGGCAAGCATTGCATCAAGCAAGAACCAAACAAATATAGAGTATTAGAGTTTGGTTATGATATTTTAGGCAATCAAAACAAGATTTACCCAGTAAAACTGTTGTTGACACAAGAGAATTATGATGCTCTAAAAATCAAGCATGAATACATTAGAAAGCACTACAAAGATGGTTGTTTTGAGAAAAGAATATCAACTATGCTTTACAACAATAATGAGTTATTAGTGGTTAAAGAGTTAGTTGGTTACATCAAGAAACTATCAAAATCACAAAATAAAACTAATATGAATAGAATCTATAATACTATATTAAAGTTATATGATAATAGTTATTTAGAATTAGTTAAGGAGGTATTAGAGAGATTAGATAATAAAGAAGAACATATAGTTGGGAACAATCTCAACCATATTATTGATAATAAACACGATACAAAGTTTGAATATTATAGTGAGTTGAGATTTAATATTGCTGCATTGGATGAGTGTATGTGCTTAAAAGATTTGAGATATTTGGCAACTATCAATAAAATACCACAATATGGCAAAGATGACAAACTATACTCCGTGTTTTCACGAATTCGAAAACCTATTCGTAAACATATAACATTTCGTGGTAGTCCATTGGTAGAGGCAAGTGACATTAGGTGTGCACATTTTACTATGTTGCCAAAGATATTTGAGGATGCTGGCATTGAGATTACCCCGTGGTGGGAGTTAGAGAGTTGGATGTATCTTACACAACAAGGTGATTTGTATAGCGAAGTTGTGAAAGATACAAACATACCAAGAGATGCCATTAAACCTACTTTTCAGTCATTCTTTTCCATTAAAAATGAGAATGCCTACATCTATGGTGGTAAAGAAAAAGATTGCTCAAATCGCCATATTTTGTGTAGATGGTTTAAGAGGAATTACCCTAATATTCTCAAAGCACTACTCGATTGGCACAATAACCAACCCTTTAAAATCAAAAGAGCAGCGAACAGAGTTGAAAGCAAGATAATGAATAGCATTTGTGATGAATTAAGGGTATTAGGACTACACCCATTTAGACTTCACGATGCAATATACCTACCCCAAAATGAGGTGGATAAAGTACCTTTCAATATCAATGAGCGAGTCCACAACTACATTAATAGAAGAACTGCATAAAATTCCTTCTTGATTATAGTTTCTGGATATTTATATCAGGGTGCATATTTTACAATAATTATTACTAACTTTGAGCAATAAACCTCAATGTATAAATGGAGAAGACAAACATTATCCCTATTGATGACAAACTGAATTTATTTGCTGAATACTTAGCAAATAATGATAGAGCAATACTATCTGCTCGTTTTGGTGATGGAAAAACATTCTTTTTAGAAGAATTGAAAAAGAGTCTTTCTAAAGAGTATCATTTTTTAACATTGTATCCAGTATTATATCAGGTTGCTGACAACAAGGATATTTTTGAGTATATAAAAAGAGATATCTTAATTCAGTTGTTAATGAGTGGGGATATTGTCCTTGATGATAATAAGTATAGTTACATAGAATCTATAGAGGGTTTTCTTAGCACCAATTTTAATAAAATTATAAATGATGCTATCTCAGTGGTTGCTCCGTTGCTAACTTTTGTTCCAAAGGAGATGATAGATATGTTGCAAAAAAACATTTCTAGGTTTAGGGAATATCACAGCAAGATAGATAAATCACAATCGGATACTATTGAGGATTATATAAACTCGTTTACCAATCAAACTGGTGGCATCTATGAATTCGATCCAATATCTCGTTTAATATGGGATTTGCTGTCTGACCTTAAGAAACAAACCAATAAGAAGGTTGTATTAGTTGTTGAAGATTTAGATAGGACTGATCCTGCTCATATATTTAGAATAATGAATATACTTTCTGCTCATTGGGATATGAATGATTATTCAGAAACTAAATTGAGTTTTGGAAGTGTTTCAAACAAATATAATTTTGACAAGGTATTACTTGTATGTCATTACCAGAATATCAAAAATATATTCCATCATTTTTATGGTAGGGATACAGACTTTACTGGATATATTCACAAGTATTCACCAGTATTACCATTTGAATATTCATTAAAGACTCTGGTTAGAGATTGGATAATAGACCATCTCCCCTCAGATTTTACAACATATGAGTATGTCAAGCAAACAATAGCAGACTTGATATTATCTCGTTATTGGTCATCTGAAGGGATTCTAACAAATCTTCGTCACATAACAACATTCTTTACAAAGAATGTTTATAGGGTTAGTACTAATATTATTTCTTTTCATTTACGAAACTATAACCTGGAATCTAATAATAGAGTAACTAAGTTGCTTTGTATCTTAAAAGAATTCCAAATAACCATAGATTTTTTCTTTAATCAATATAAATCTATTCATAAAAATGATAAGAAACATATAGCAGAACTTAGTGAATTTATTGGACCTTGTTGGTTGTTACATCCATATATTGACAAAGGTGAAGATGTAATTCATTTTGATGCTTGTGCAAAAGATACGATAGATTGCAGAATAGGCAATAGTAGTATGTATTTTAATATTAATGTTGTAACAGTTTTGTTAGATAACAATAGATTTCCAAAAGCAAATTATATAATAAAAGAAATTGATGTTTCTCTTGCTCCTAAAGGTTTTAATGATGTAAATGCAATGAAAAGGATTTTTGAAAAATGTGAGGAGTATATTTATTAAATACATTATAACAAAATCATATCCTGACTACATAGACCATACATCTCATCTTACAAGAAATTAAGGTAACATCCCCATTCCCCAAAGCATTATTCATAACAACACCTCTCCACTTGTTGGGGAGGTTTCTCTTTATTATTGGATACATCCACAACTTACCCTTAATCACATATCAAAGACATCAACTATGTTTTGGGGATATAATGAAACTTAATCCCAAATTGAAAACTATATCAATACTTTCGCTTCGAGATGAAAGGACATCAACATATCTTATTGGTTAGTCTGTGTTGGTGATATATGAATCTATATAATTTAAAACAAACTATAAATGCTTAACGACAGTAAATATATTTAAGAAGCACACTTTAAGTATTAAAATAGAACATCTATAATTTTAGCACTAAATAGGTAAATTAATTTAGTATATTGAGGATCCATCAATGATAATTAAGAATCATACAAATTATGTTTACATTAAGAATTCTTAAATAGATATTATAGTATTGTGATTAATAAATTAAGAAAGAGAGAAGAGAAATAATAAGAGAACACATAGTTAGGAACAATCTTGAATATATTCCTGATTATAAATGTATTATGTGGATTTCATTCTGAATTACCCAAATAGATGCATAATAGGTGATAAGAATCCTGTGACAGTAGTTTGGAAAATCAGGATTTACTATTACCTTCGCTGCAATATATTGATGCTGAGACTAATATGTGACCATTGGTTCTTGATGATTGATAAATGTGGTGTGTATGTGAGGGTTAGTAGGGATGTTTCCATTACCGCCGGAATCACGAGCGCAGAGAGAGCGCAAGTAGCACCGCAGGTGCAAAACGAGAAAGAGAACGAGTTGAGTTTACTCAAACATCGTTCTCTTTTTGTTTTGTATTGCCGTCGGCAATGCTTGCGCTCACTATGCCGAGGACTCCAAGGGAGAGGCGTTAAGCGGAGCAGACCTTGGTCTGCGTAGTAGCCAATCCCGCCAAAGTATGACTATTTCTCATTTGAGTGCTCTATCTTGGTGCGTAAGTCATCCAATACCTCGCCCTTATAAGCGAAATACTTAGCGCCTTGATATGCACCCGACGTGTTGCGTTTATCCTCTGGCATAAATGTTCCAACAAAAGGCGATAGCTTGTATATTCGACCATCGTACTCAACATGATCTTCGTCTGCTACACGCACCTCAATACCGGTGGGAATAAATGTTATTATAGCGCCAATAGGAATATTGACCATACTAAACTTAAAACGAGGCCTTTGTTTCTTTATTTTATCCTCTATTTTTTCCGAACAATTGTTCTTAAATCTTGCTTCACCAAGGTAAACCTCATCTATTATAGCATCATCAAGTGTCATTGAGATATCTTTAAGGATATCCAAGGCCTTTGCAGGAGATACATTAAAGAACTCCCTATTCTGCCTAATTCTTAAATCAGTTAATCGGTCGATTGTTTTATGAATAAGTTTTTCAACTTGCTCATACTTTACCGTCTTCAACGTTGCATAAATCTCAAATGGCAACGGCACGGCAGTATTATCCAACTCCTTCGAGCGAATATCTACGGGGCGAGAACTCTTACCTATTTTTACCCAATCCTCCTTGAAACTTGGATTAGTGAGGATATATACATAACCGGCTTCTTTCATTGTGTTTTTGATTTGAGTTATACAAAGTTACTCAAAATTATCAATTCTACAAATTGTCCTTTTTTGCAACCTCATAAAATCGGGTGAAATTCGATGCAATTCTCCTCGCCCGACAAATCCAATCCCAAACGAAGAGAGAAGTGTGTGACCAACTTTTGCATTCTTCAAAAAAGGTTACGACTTTTTGCCAAAACGCTTGCGTGTGTGGAATAGTGATGTTATGTTTGCAGTGTATAAAACGCTTTGCCACAGTGTGTTGCATTGTTTTAAGTGAGTTTGCAACGCTGTGCAAAAAACACGAACAACAAACATAACACAAAAAGTTGCACCTATGGATAAAAGTACATTTTCGATTCTCTTTATTATGCAGAAGGGCAAGCCAAACGCCGAAGGCAACGCACCCATCTTTGCAGGCATTACAATCAATCACCAAATGACACATCTTACAACTCGCTACTACCTTCCGCCGGAGCGCTGGCTACCGAAGGAGGGGCGCACCGTTGGCCGCACCAAGGAGGAGAAGGAGGTCAATGCCTATCTCGACAACCTGCGCGGTTTAATCTTTGCCAAGTACAACGAGATGTTCCTGGCGGGCGAGGTTGTAACGGTGCGAAAACATCAAATTTTCCAGCTTTAACCTCAATATAGTTTTTTCAAGCGTCTCGGTTGCAGGGCTTGTTTCTGGGTCTTGATACTTTGCATACAAGTCTTGGAAGGCGGTAATTTGCATCTTCCATAAATTCTTTGCATCTTGAATATTTGCTCTAATTAGTTTCATATCACATGATTACTTAATTCTGAAATCATCACGTTCAATGAGTATTCCTCCCATCTGTGGCCACTCAATATAGAATGATTTGATATAAGATTTCTCTGCGGGTGTACATCCTATCAAGAGTTTGATTTCAGAATCTCTCTTGACTAAATCCACAGTACATACTATCGCATCAAGTTTATGTTCTGCATCTGTTCCAAGCCACACATCTA
>JAGCKG010000136.1 GCA_017647625.1 Alistipes sp.
AGAAGGCTGCATATACAACGCTCGGCAAAAATGCCACCGATGGGTAGTACTTGGCGTACGTCCCATTGGTGGCACTTTTTGTTAGCGGCAGTAGATGTCTGCCTTATCGTGAGAAATTATAGGTTAAGTTTCGCACGAATCTCCGCAGGAATAGCATCCTTGTGAACGATGATGTTCATAGTCTTGTAACGAACGAATGCCTTTGATGCATACCAGATACCCTTATAAGTACCTGCCTCGCCCCAAGAGTTCTTAACCATATAGTACTCTGTACCCTTCTGATCCTTTGCGATACCGTAGATCTGCATACCGTGGTCATCAGTAGTCTCGCGGTTGTCGTAAGCAAGCTGACGCTCCTCCTGTGATACCCACTTCTGCTCTACAGCCATAGGCATACTCTTGCGCTCTGCAGGAGTCATCTTAAGCCACTTTGCCATATCCGAACCGTCAAGGTCAGCAGAAACCTTATCTACGTCTGGAAGGATTGCAGTACCCTCGCGTGTGAAACCGTCCTCGCTAACATCGCTACCCCAAGCGATAGTGTAACCATTCATAATAGCGTAGTCGAACACCTCCATAAGTTCGTCGATAGGAAGGTTGTATGACTGCGCCCAACGCCAGTTGTCTGGAATCTCAAGAGCAAAAGAGGTGTAGAATGGGTGGTGTGTGTATGATGTCAACGATACATAGTCGTCAGCATTCAAGCCCAAAGACTCGTAGAATGACTTTGGTGTGTACTCAACACCCTCGTATGTGAAGGTTTCTGGACGTACACCGAGGTAGATATCGTGGATAGCCTCGATAGCCTTCTTCCACAATAACTCGCCATCAGGGCTTACCTGGAAGTTGTGAAGCTTACCCTTAGCAATAGCAGCAACAACAGCATCGCTAACAGCAGACAACTCGTTGTGGTTACTCAACTCCATACCATACATAACACCTGGACGCATCTCTGCCTCTGGAGCAAGACCGAAAGCCTCCATACCGTAGATTACATCGTAGAATGAGCCACCCTGTGCGAAAGATACGTCGCCGTGAGTGCGAACAGCCTTGTCAGCACGATCAAGGTAGGTGTTGTGTACGATAAACATCTCTGAGAAGTCATACTCGCCCTTGCCCATACGCAACAACTCTGACTCGATGAATGCCAATGATGAATAGCACCAGCAAGTACCTGCTCTATTCTGATTCTTAATGCTTGTAATAGGATTCTCCTTTACTACTGTAAACTGAATACCCTCTGGCTGCTCCGCCTGCTTCTTAGGCTTTGCCTCAACGCCACTCGCCATAGCACCAGTAGCCATCATAAGACCAAGTGCCAAAACAAAGATTTTCTTCATAGTTTAATAGTTTTAGATTGATATTTAGTTATTTATAAGTTTGTTACTTCTTACTCTTGGCGATGATACGCTGACACTCGGTGAAGGTGAGCGTATCTATCTTCACACCCTTTGGCAAGCGGTAGTTCTTGCCGTTGTAGGCGATATATGGTCCGTAAAGACCGCTCTTGATGACCATATTTGCATCCTCCGCGAAGGTGCGTAGTGGCTCTGCCTGTGCGCGCTGCTTGGCAACATTCTCCCTCAACAACTCCTCGGCACGCTCACGAGTGATAGTATATGGGTCGTCACTCTTCGAGAGCGATGCGAAGGTCTTGCCGTGACGCACATATGGTCCGAACTTACCAACACCTACCATCAACGCCTCGCCATCCAAGTCGCCAAGGTTACGAGGCAGGGCGAACAACTCCAACGCCTCCTCGAGGGTGATAGACTCGATAAGTTGTCCCTTCTTCAACGATGCGAACTGACCCTTGACACCATCGGCACTCTCAAGTTCCACCATAGGGCCATAGCGACCAATGCGAGCCTTAACCGTAAGACCTGTATTTGGGTCGATGCCCAAGACGCGGGCAGGCTGTGTATTGCGGTCGTTCTGCGTGCCTATAGCCACATTTACAAGGCTGTGGAATGGGTCGTAGAAGTTCTTTATCATATCGGTCCAAGTAATCTCGCCCTCGGCAACGCGGTCGAACTCCTTCTCCACATTTGCGGTGAAGTGGTAGTCGATAATCGATGAGAACTGCGTTTCGAGGTAGTCGTTAACGACCATACCTATATCTGTTGGAGCAAGGCGATTCTTCTCCTTGCCATAACTCTCGGTAACGAGTTTATCGGTAATCTTATCTGCCGACAAGGTCAACTGAAGCACCTGACGCTTCTGACCATCCTTGCTCTGCTTAACGACATAGCCACGATTGATGATAGTGGTAATCGTTGGCGCATAGGTTGATGGACGACCGATGCCAAGTTCCTCGAGACGCTTGACAAGGGTAGCCTCGTTGTAGCGCGATGGCGCAACGCTGTAACGCTCCGAAGCGGTCAAGGTAGCGTACTGAACGCTGTCGCCAACACTCATCTTTGGTAGGATGCCACCCTCGCCCTCCTGCTGTGCGTCGTCGTCGACACTCTCGGAGTAGAGGCGCATAAAGCCGTCGAAGCGCACAACCTCACCCTGCGCCACAAACTGCTCGCTACGGTGCTTGAGGTCGATGACAATCTGCGTTCTATCCAACTCCGCAGGCACCATCTGCGATGCTACGGTACGCTTCCAGATAAGGTCGTAGAGGCGTTTCTCGTTGGCTGTACCCTCAATCTCGTGACGCTCGATATATGATGGGCGGATAGCCTCGTGAGCCTCCTGCGCACCCTTGGTCTTGGTCTTGAAGTTGTGAGGATATGAGTACTTCGCACCAAAGAGACGGGTAATCTCATTCTTACACTGCGTGATAGCCATCTGCGAGAGGTTAACCGAGTCGGTACGCATATAGGTGATAAGACCCTGCTCGTATAGTTTCTGCGCTACAGACATAGTCTGCGACACGCTCATACCGAGTTTACGGCTTGCCTCCTGCTGGAGCGTAGAGGTGGTAAATGGTGGCGCAGCATAACGCTGTACAGGCTTCTCCTCTGCCTTCGAGACGGTGAACTGCTCGCCAATGCAACTATGTAGGAACTGCTCCGCCTCGGCACGGGTAGCAAAACCCTGCGAGAGCGTAGCCTTGAACAACGTCTTTGTGGCATCGCCAGCAAGGTGGAACTGACCCACAACGCGGAACTGTGCCACAGACTTGTGGTTGATAATCTCGCGCTCACGCTCAACGATAAGGCGTACTGCAACACTCTGAACACGTCCTGCCGAGAGTGCTGGGCGCACCTTCTTCCACAATATAGGCGATAACTCGAAGCCCACCAAGCGGTCCAAAACACGACGTGCCTGCTGTGCATTGACCAAGTTAAGGTCTATGGTGCGAGGGTTCTCGATAGCCTCAAGGATAGCACGCTGGGTAATCTCGTGAAAGACGATACGCTTTGTCTGCGCAATAGGCAACTCCAACACCTTTGCCAAATGCCAAGCAATAGCCTCTCCCTCGCGATCCTCATCGGATGCCAACCACACGGTCTTTGCAGAGCGTGATAGGCGCGCAAGTTCGTCTACAACCTTACGCTTATCCTCTGGAATCTCATAGAGTGGCTCAAACTCATTATCTATATTGACACCGAGTCCCTTCTTTGCCAAGTCGCGGATATGTCCGAAACTCGACTTAACCATAAAGTCCTTACCGAGAAAACGCTCGATAGTCTTTGCCTTTGCAGGGGACTCTACAATAACCAAATTCTCTTGCATTACAATATATCTTAAGGGATGTTCTATAAATTAGTATAAAAGTTTTCGTTGCTTCGGAAATTCTATTTCGGTCGCTTTTGTGCCTATTTCGACATCTTCCTTATCTTTACTCGGTTACAATGCTCGCATTGCGCCCTCATAAGAGATAATGAATCTGCTCGAAATAGCCTACAAAATCATCTCGACCTAATTTATAGAACCTCCCTAAACATACTCTCCCCGTCAACCGACATTGGGGAGTTATACATCCATTATTTTACAATAGTGTAGGTAATCTCCAACTTAATAGGGGCATCGCCACCCATACCATACAACGCCTGACGCTTCAAATCGTACAACGCTGTAGCCTCGGGAGCAATGTAGATACGACGCATATTGACATAGTCGCCACTCGTCTCTGCGGTATCGCCGATAGCGAACTTCGACATATCTACCCTGCCCTCCGAATCTACACCCTTAGCAGCCTCAAGCATAAGGGTCTGAATATAGGTCGAGATATCCATCTTATAGCAACCAAGCGACCTGTTCAGATAGCCATCGTAACTCAACGTAACACTACTCTCGGCAGCGTAGTTGTAGTCCGCAATAGCAACAAAGTTGTCGTAGTCGACATACATACCCATACGCAACATAGCATCATCCATAAGTGGAGTTAGCACCGCGGTATTGAGGTTGTTATAGTCGTAATCAGAACCCTCAAGGTAGATGGAGAACATCGCCTGATTGATAGATACCGTAGCATCGTCGCCAGCCTCAAGAACGATGTCGGCAAGCGACTGTATAAACTCATCCGTAAAGCGCATCTCGGTGACAACACCTCCCATACCCTCGACATAGCAAACATCACAAACACCCTCATCAAGGTTGATAGATGAGTTGGTGTAGTCGTGCTGGATGCTATTTATCGAGACATTACCCGCAGCGACATCGGTATACTCCGAAGGGTCGAGGTAGAGACCATAGACCATATAGGTGGTATCGCGGATGATGGTTGGGTCCTGCTCGTAGCGACTACGCGCAAAGAGCAACATAGCCGTATTAGGCAGTGATGTAGAGAACATAACACCCTCCGTATCCTCGGCAGGGGCGATGTAGATACCCTTAAACGCATCTACGAACTTCAACTCGTTGCCGTTGACATAGAGGCTGTCGCGGTCACGAGCAAGGCTATCTACCGAGAGGTTGTTCATAAGCATCAGACGCTCGACATAGTCCTTGGTAGCCGGAGTATGCTCAAGCAACACGTTGCTATTCATCGGGTTAGACATATCGCCCACATATGCGCCACGCTCCTGATTTGGGAACTCGAAGGTGAATATCGGCTCCGAAGAGATATATGGCTGTGGGTCGAAGCCTTCGTAGAAGGTTGTATCCGTAGACAACTTAAGGTAGTCGTTCGAGGTAATCTCGTAGACGTTGAAGCGGTGCTTCCTTGTAGTATCACCGTGATAATCTGTGATATACAACGATAGCATCATAGAGTCGAAGATAGGGCGGTAGCCCCAGCCTCGCTCCTTGGGCAACGACAGCGTAAATATCATCTGCGACATAAAGCCTGCCTCGCGAGTGCCGAATGTCTGGCTTACCTCACGACCGAAGTAGCCACGCGAGATATTAGACGACACCAACGAGTCGCTATCGTAGAGACACGTTGTAGCCAACGAACACTCTACCCTATCGTCGCCATCGACACGCTCACCCAAGGTGTAGACCCTGCGTCGAAGTTCCATATTCTGGTTCGAGGGGACAAACTCCTCGCCCATAGTATAGTCCACATCCGTAGTACACGACGCAAACATAAAAATCACGCCGAGTAGCAACGCTATGTTAAAGACTCGTTTACAACTCCTCATAGAATTTTTTGTAGTTATCGAAGAACTCCTTCTCCTCACACTCCTGATACTCCAATATCTTCTTACCGCGACTCTTTGCGTACTCCAATACCGTAGCATCAGCATTTGGAGAGGTCACAACGATACCGTCGGCATAGTCTATAACGAAGCGATAGAGATTTTCGTATGATGGGTTCTCCAAAATCTTCATATTGCTATCCATAATGCCCTCGCCCTCAAGTTTGTGCTTTAACTCGGCACATAGTTCGCCATCGAACTTATCCTCCGAGAGCGACAACACGATCTTGACATCGCGGAAGAGTGGGTCATCATAGAACACCTTCTTGATGTACATAGGTGCTATAGCCGAGAACCAGCCGTGGCAGTGTACGATGGTTGGTTGCCAGCGCAACTTCTTCACCGTCTCCAACATACCGCGAGCAAAGAAGATTGCTCTGTCGTCGTTGTCCTCGAACATCTTGCCCTCCTCGTCGTGCAACACCGCGCGACGTGCGAAGTAGTCATCATTATCGATAAAGTATATCTGCATACGCGCTGCAGGGATGGTAGCCACCTTGATGATAAGTTGGTGGTCGTTATCGTTGATGATGATATTCATACCCGAGAGGCGTATAACCTCGTGTAGTTGGTTTCTACGCTCGTTGATACAGCCATAACGTGGCATAAAGGTACGCACCTCGATACCTCGCTCCTGCATCTGGCGTGCCATATCGAGACTCAACTTTCCGAATGGGGTCTCTGGAAGATATGGAGAGATCTCCGAACAGACGTATAATATCTTATTGGCGTTCATAGTCGTAGTCGTTTAGGTTACAAGATTAGCATTGCATCGCCATAAGTACCAAACCTATAGCCCTCCTTGACAGCCACGTCGTAAGCCTCCATAACAAGGTCGTAACCACCAAACGCTGCCACCATCATCAACTGTGTAGAGTATGGCAGGTGGAAGTTAGATACGAAGGCATCTGCTGCGCTGAAGGTATATGGTGGGAAGATAAACTTGTTGGTCCAACCCTCCATAGGTTTAATCATACCACCTACAGATGCTGCGGTCTCCATTGCGCGCATAACGGTAGTACCTATAGCCACAACCTTATGTCCTGCGTTGCGGGCGGTGTTGATAGCCGAGGCGCACTCTTCCGTTACGAAGAACTGCTCCGAGTCCATCTTATGCTTCGAGAGGTCCTCCACATCTACGGTGCGGAAGTTACCAAGACCGACGTGTAGGGTAAGGAACGCCTTGTCGATGCCCTTAATCTCCATACGCTTCATAAGGTGCTTCGAGAAGTGCAAACCTGCTGTTGGCGCAGCCACAGCACCCTCCTTATCGGCATAGATAGTCTGATACCACTCAGCATCCTCTGGCTCTACCTTCTCACGCACCCAGCGTGGGAGTGGTGTCTCGCCAAGGTTGTACAACGCCTCCTTAAACTCCTCATACGAGCCGTCGAACAAGAAGCGAAGGGTACGACCACGCGAGGTGGTGTTGTCGATAACCTCGGCACCCATAAGTTCGTCGTTGCCGAAGTAGAGTTTGTTGCCTATACGAATCTTACGCGCTGGGTCTACCAGCACGTCCCATAGGCGCAACTCGCGGTTAAGTTCGCGAAGAAGGAAGATCTCGATGTCGGCACCTGTCTTCTCCTTACAGCCCTGCAAGCGCGCTGGGAAGACCTTGGTATCGTTGAACACGAACATATCCTTCTCGTCGAAGTACTCTATAATATCCTTGAAAGTGCGGTGCTCAATCTCGCCTGTCGAGCGATGTATCACCATAAGACGAGCATCATCACGGTTAATGGTAGGATACTTGGCAATCATATCCTCCTTTAACTCATAGCCATACTGCGATAACTTCATAGTTTTTCAAAAAAAAACGTGTAACAATCAAATTATATACGCAAAAAACTCTATTTTGTTTCACACTCGCGCAACTTTTCCATAAAATCGTCGAGCGTGTAGGCATTCTCCACCAAAAAACCACCACTGCGGGTGCGACGCAACGAGCGTAGATAAGCACCACTATTCAGTGCCTCGCCAATCTCGAATGCCAACGAGCGGATGTAGGTACCCTTACTACACTCCACCCTTATCTTGATATGCTTCTGGTCGTACTCCAACAACTCCATAGCGTAGATGTTGATAAGTGCCTTCTTGAGTTCCACCTCCTCGCCAGCACGCGCAAACTCGTAGGCACGAACACCCTGCACCTTCTTGGCTGAATACAACGGTGGCAACTGTTCGCGCTCTCCCGTTAGCGACTGCAACGCCTCCTCCACCATCTCGCGTGTGATATGCTCCGTAGGATAGGTGGCATCCACCTCGTGCTCCATATCGCCCGAAGGGGTTGTAGCACCGAGTTCCAACTCGGCGATATACTCCTTGGTCTCTGCCTGCAACTTCTCCACCTGCTTGGTGGCGCGACCTATGCACACAAGAAGAATACCCGTAGCCAAAGGGTCAAGCGTACCAGCGTGACCAATCTTAATCTTCGGATGTCCGCACTTGCGCAACTGGAACTTTATCTTTCTAACCACATCTGCCGAAGTCCACTCATAGGGCTTGTCGATAACGGCAACATAGCCCTCAGGGAAGTTGATATCTCTTAATGTAAACTCTGCCATACCTATATATAATTAGTAAAGTGAAAACTGAAAAGTGAAAAGTGAAAAGTAAGGTGCGCTTCGCGCGATATTTATTATAAATATGTGTCACAGACACCATACCTTTGAGGCAAAACTTCGTAATGCCTCGACTTTGCTACGGCTCGGCAGAATAAATAGATTTGCTCTACTCTCGCCTTAATCGCAAAGTTCAGTTTTCAGTTTAATATGCGTCGCAGACACCATACCTTTCAGTTTTCAGTTTTCAGTTTTCAGTTTCAACATTTACTTTTCAGTTTTCAGTTAAAAATATGTTATTATCGCCACCACGCCCACAACAGCGCAGTAGATGGCAAACCATATGAGTTTACCCTTTTTAACAATGTTTATCATATACTTACACGCCAAGCAACCCACCACGAAGGCTGTCACGAAGCCCGCGAGAAGCGAGGCTGGTGCAACGCCAGCGATGGCGAAGCCTCCGTCGACGATATCTAACAGTGCCTGACCCATAATAGGAGCAAGCACCATCAGGAAGGAGAAGGTTGCCACTGCCGACTTCTTATTGCCGAGCAGGATACCCGTAGCGATGGTAGTACCCGAGCGCGAGAGACCCGGCATAGCAGCCACAGCCTGACCAACACCGATGATAAAGGCATCGCGGTAGGAGATATTCTCCTTGAGGCGTGGGCGCGCGTAGTAGGCAAAGCATAGTAGTGCCGAGGTGAGGAGCAACATAGCACCCACAACGAGCATAACATACTCCGAGGCGAGTATCGCATCGATATAGTCACCCAACATAAGTCCCACAATACCAATAGGTATCATCGACAGCACGAGTTTAAGGAAGTAACTCTTCTCGTCGTTCATACCGCGTGTGAAGAGACCCTTTATAAGCCACCATATCTCGCTCCATAACACCACGATAGTGCTTAACACCGTAGCCGCGTGCAGGGCGATGTCGAAGGTTAGATTCTCCTCCAACTCCACGCCAAGCAACTCCTTTGCCAACTGCAAATGTCCGCTACTCGACACTGGCAAGAACTCCGTAAGTCCCTGCACAGCACCCAAGATTATAGTCTCGAAAATCTCCATAGTTACTCGTTCTTAAAGCGTTTCATAATGCCGAAGCCCACAACCACAAAGCCCGCGATAACGACAATGGGCGCGAGGGTGATGCGACGGAACGAGAATATCGAGTAGTCGAACTCCGTAGTCGTATGCTCACCGCCACCCGACATAAGCACAAAACCTACCAAGAGAAGCACTACACCCACGAGGATAGTGATGTAGTTCTTCATAGTAAAGGGCATCTGCTCCTTGTTAACATCCTTATTCATACTAATATAGATAAATCTTATTTGAACGCATATTCACAAACTTATTCACCGCCACAGCACTGAACACCACCGTTACGACTACGCCAAGCGTCATCACCGCACCTATGATCACCGCCACAGCACCACGACCAAGCATCTCGATGCCATTGATAGCGAAACTCTCCGCACCATAGACCACACCGCATATCATCGCCGTAGCGATAACACCCGCCACAAAGCCCTGCATAGTGGCACTACCGAGGAATGGGCGCATAATATACCACTTTGTAGCACCCACGAGTTTCATCGTGTTGATAAGATATCGCTTTGAGTAGACCACAAGGCGTATGGTGTTGCTCAACAACAACAGCGAGATAAGGAGCAACACGCATAGGAATATCAGCAACGCCACCGTCGCCTGCGAGATACTCTTATGCATACTCTCCACTATATCTACTGGTGGCACAGAGACATACTCCACACCATCCATCGAGCGTAGTATCTCGGCAACCATCTCCACGCCCTCGCGGTTGGAGTAGTCGGCATTGAGCGCGACCTCGTAACTATCGAGGAGTGGGTTTTGGCCCAAGAGTAGGTCGAGGTCCACCTCAAACTGCGCGCGGAAAGCCTCATCGGCAATCTTGCTATCCTTGCCGAGGAACTGTGCACCCGAGCATACCGACCTATCCTCGAACATCATCTCCAACGCCTTACGACTCTCGGCACTGATATCATCGGCAACCTCCACCGAGACCACGACGCTCTCGCGAAGCGTGCGCGCAGCCTTTATAGCCGAAAGTGTCACATACGACACCACACCCAACATAAAGAGTACCAGCGCGATACTTATTGTCGAGATTATGTACGAGCGCATCACCTTGCGCCCCATCTTCTTATCTTTAGCCATAACAAACAAACTGAAAACTGAAAAGTGAAAAGTGAAAAGTGTGGTGTCTGCGACGCATATTAAACTGAAATTAGTTTTTACTTTTTACAATCATCAATATCGCTCGCGCAACAAAGAGCAACACCACAATACTGCACAGTGCCATAATCACCGAGATAAGACCCCAGTGTGGTGCGCGGAAGTGCCACTCCACCGTATGCTTGCCCGCAGGCAACTCCATACCGCGCAGGATGTAGTTCGCAACGAAGTAGTCGGCATCCTTGCCGTCAATCGTCACACTCCAGCCATCGGGAAAGTATATCTCCGAGAACACCGCCAACGCCTCGGCAGGGGCATCGTACTCATAGCGCAGGTAGTTAGGCGCGTACTCCACCAAGGCGATAGTACCGCTATTGTCGTAGCCCTCATCCAAATCTACATCCTCGACAATGGCACACTCGGTAAGGTCCTCATAGCCAACTCTTTCGAGGGCATCGCTTGCAGAGGGTGCATATACGCATCGAGAGACAAACCACGCACTACCCATAGGCTCTACACCCGTAAACGCCTCGGCTCGGAGTGCCTCGCCATCGTAGATGACATAGCGAGTGTTGAGCATCGCCAGCACGTCGCCATCGCTATGGCGTAGGTAGCGGTCTATAACATCCTGATAGCGACCAAGTTTTGCACCGTGGTAGCCACCCACAGAGCGGTGGAAGTAGGATGCTCGCGCACTATTGAAGGGGTCGCCACTATAGTCCAACACCCTGAAACCCAAATCTTTATCCGCGAGGATAGCCTTATCAGCCTTTGTAGCAATATGCTCCGTAGGTTTCTGCGTGTGCCACTTATCATCCGAGATATAACGCTTTGCAACGCCCGACAAGTCCCACACGATAAGCAATGCCAAGGCGGTAGCCATCGTAACACCATACCATCTGTTGTTGCCCTTTTTGCGTAGTAGAGCATAACCCGCGAGGGCTGATGCAGAGAGCGTTACGAAGAGTATCGTGCGCCAAGCATCTGCCACCAACGCGCTACGGCGACCCTCATAAACGGCACTACGCAGCTGCTCAACCCACAACTCGTTGCCATAGCGGTCGTATATATCCGCAAGACCATAGTCGGCAGTGAGCATCATAGCCACCACAGCGACCACAATAACGGCATAGGCAATGCCCACCTTGCGGAGTAGACTCTTCGACTCAATCTCTTGAGTCACAATACGATATATAGCGCATACAGCGAGCAGAGGCACGCTCCACTCCACCACTACCAACGCCATAGATACCGTTCTAAAACTCTTATATGCGGGTAGGATGTCGTATAGAATCTCGTATAGACCCATAACATTTGCACCCCACGCCAAGAGTAGTGCGAAAATGGTCACCGCAACCACCCAAAGCGTTGAACGCCAAGGATATAGCATCAGCGCAAGGAGTGCCAAGAAGATAACCACAGCACCCAAGTACGTAGGACCTGCGGTGTAGGGCTGACTACCCCAATAGTTCGAGGCGTAGCCCCAAACCTCCTCTGCGTGGCGGTAGTATAGGCTCTCCACACTACGCATAAGGTTTTCATCCTGCTCGATGGCGTAGTACACATCATCCGCAGTGACCTTATATCCGTCAGCATTAAGCATCTCGGCAAGGTCGCGCACCGCCATATCGAAAATCTTGCCGTCGATGCTTCTGCGTTGCAACACCTCCACCGCGCCATTGTTTATATCGCCCGACCAACTACCCATATAGTTGGGTACGAGCATATTACAACTCTCGGCAATGCCATAACTCCACGCTGTATTGTATGCTATCTTCTCGCTACGCGCAGTCTCGGCATCCACGACCTCGCTCTCTGCGCGTGTGGTGTGCCTCTTATGCTCCATAGTGTACCACAGCGGTGCTATGTTAGAGCCTACGGCAACGACAGCCGCTACGGCAAGCACTGCGGTGTGGCGCATAAGCGTTGCCACAGCACCACGACGTATCGCTACAACCAACTCCGAGAGCCAAAGGGCAAGACATACCAACAAGAAGTAGTATGTTATCTGCGGATGGTTAGCACCGAGTTCCAACGAGCCAAAGAGGGCTGATAGTGCCGTGCCGAGCCATAGGTTACGCCTCAAGGCGCACCATACCGCACCCACCAAAGGTGGAGCATATACCAATGCCCACATCTTGGTTATGTGACCCGCGTCGATGATAAGGAAGAAGTATGTCGAGAGACCATATGCCAAGCCCGCAATGATACCTATCCAAGGGTTTATACCCATAAGCACCACCGCCACCATCATCATCAGCATCGCCATAAAGGTCATATTCATAGGGCTGTCCACAACCTTCACTATGGCACTCGCGCCACGCTTGACATACTGCGTAGGATACTCTACATCAATAAGATAGGCAGGCATACCCGAGAACATATTACCTGTCCACTGTGGGTCCTCGCCCGTAGCCTCGCGATGCTCCCTCACATCCTGCGACATACCCGCATACTGCGAGATATCGCCCTGCGCCAACGAGCGACCCTCGAACTGCGGAGCGTAGAAGGTGTAGGAGACCCCGAAGAAGAGTACCACCGCCACCACCCAGGGCAACAACCTACCCCCAAGCGACAACCACCTATTACCACCACTCTGCGCTATATTATTCTGCTCCATTTCCAACCATTCTCAATAAGTAAATAAATCGGACAAAGATAGGGAAAATTTATAAATTTTCCAATTAGTAAAGAGCAAATAGCAATTAGTAATGAGTAATTAGTAATTAGTAATGAATGGTGTCTGCGACGCATATTTATAAAACTCGCACGAAGCGCACCTTACTTTTCAGTTTTCAGTTTTCACTTTTCACTTCAAAAAGGCGTGCCTTTTTTGGGGCTTTTGGCTGGGGAGTCTGGGTAGTCTGGGTATTCTGAGGAAAGCCCCAGTATCCCCAGTTTACTCATTATCCCCAGTCTCCTCACTCAATCTCGCATCGCAGACACCACACTTTTGAGGCAAAACTTCGTAATGCCTCGACTTTGCTGAGCAAAGTACAGTTTTCAGTTTAATATGCGTCGCAGACACCTTACCTTTCAGTTTTCAGTTTTCAGTTTTCAGTTTGAATATGCGTCGCAGACACCACACTTTTCAGTTGTCACCTTTCAGTTTTCAGTTTTTTTTTCTATCTTTGTCCGAATAATACGCGCGTATGTGTAAGATAAAGAGGTATATTTTCACTATTTTATTGGTACTCTGTGGGTTAGTTACTACGGAGAGCGTCAGCGCGCAGTATTATAGTTGGGGCGTGGACTCGCCCAAGCATCGCTGGAAGCAGATGAAGACCTCGAGTTATCGCGTGGTATATCCCGATACCGCAGAGAATATAGCCTCGCGAATGATGTACTACCTCGATGCTGTGAAGGATGATATCAGTTACGGCTACAGGCATCCTGCGATGTCGATACCCTTTGTTGTGCATCCCGAGAACTTCAACTCCAACGGTCTTGTGATGTGGATGCCACGACGTGTGGAGTTCCTATCTACGCCAAGTGTCAACTCCTACGCCACACCTTGGGTCAAGCAACTTGTGGCACACGAATACCGCCACGCGGTGCAGTACAACAACCTCAACCGAGGTGTTGTCAAGGGTTTGAGTTACCTTCTTGGTCAGCAGAGTTCTACTGCGGGACTCCTCATAATGCCACTATGGGTTATGGAGGGCGACTCGGTGATGACAGAGACCGAGATGACAACCTTTGGTCGCGGTCTACAGCCCTCGTTCACGCTGACATATCGTGCCTACGGCAATGTGGGCGATGCCTTCAAAAATATAGATAAGTGGTTTTGTGGCTCGTATAAGGATTACATCCCCGACCACTACCAGTTGGGATATCTTATGTCGCGCCACGTCTACAACCGCTTTGGTCGCACCATAGGCGATGCCGTAGCGGAGTTGACCACACGTCGCCCATATATGGTTATCTCCACATCGTGGACGCTGAACGAGTTATTCGCGCTCTCGGAGTCAAAACTCTTCTACGACACCTTCTACACCCTTGCCAACCACTGGGAGAGTCTCCCTACGGTGCAGACAACGGAGTATATGCCTATCCCCGAACCTCGCTCGCACACCATATACTCATATCCGCAGGTGACCTACGATGGCGACATCATTATGCTCAAGGAGGACTTGGACTACCCCACAGCCTTTGTGCGCCTCGACAGCATCGGCGTGGAGCATCATATAGCCTATACGGGATATGTATCCTCGCGCCCTGCGTTGAGTGATATGGGCAGACTATGGTGGACGGAGTATCGCCGTAGCCTACTCTTCGACCACGAGGTGCGCTCTATGCTCTGCTATATGGACCTCGCGGAGGAGAGACCACACTACCTCGCGGAACATCGCAACGTCCTCTACGCCACACCTACCGAGGGTCACGGCATAGCGTGGGTGGAGTACACCCCCGATGGCAGATATACGGTGGTGGTGAATGGCGCAACGGACCTCGACAACCGCACAATGTTGCCCTATGGTAGCGAGATACACGGTATGGCGTGGGATAACGCTACGCAGGGACTATATATCATCGTCACCGATGATGACGGAATGCATATCGCCCGCGTAGTGCGTGGTGGCACAGAGAGCGTCACACGCCCCTCATACTCAACACTTTCGGACCTACGCGCCTCGAATGGCAAGTTATACTTCGGCTCTATATCGTCGGGTCTCGATGAGTTGCACTACTACGACCTCGCGGAGGGTAAGGAGTACCGCATCTCGCAGTCGCGCTACGGCTCGTTCCAGCCTATGCCCTACGATGACAACCGCGTTGTAGCCACCTCCTACGACAAGCGTGGTTACCTCCCCGTAATGCAGGATATCGCGCAAAAGATAGAGGTACACTACCGCCCTGCACCACCCAAGAGACTCCTTCCCGAGTGTAGGGAGTGGGATGTGGTAAACCTCGATACGGTGCGCTACACCGCAAGCGCGGGCGAGGCTGTAGCCGAGGCAACACCACCAAAGCGTTTCAGCAAGTTCGGACATATGTTCAACATCCATAGTTGGGCACCCGCATCGTACGACCCCTACGCCCTTGTCGAGGAGCAATCTATAGCCTTCAACCTTGGTGCTACGGTGATGTCGCAGAACATCCTCTCCACCACCGAGGGCTTCCTCACCTACGGCTGGAATCAGGAGGAGGGCTCGGTATGGAAGGGTTTGGTACGTTACTACGGCCTGGGTCTAAACCTATGGGTGCGAGGCACCTATGGCGGTAGACAGCATCTGCATACCGTCTACTACTACAACCCTACCACGCAGGAGATAGAGTTCCCCGATATTCCTAAACTCGGACACTACTACTCGGCTACGGTGGGCGCAACGCTCCCGCTACTGCTACAGCGTGGCTACCACACCCGACAGATTGCGCTCTCCACCGTATGGAATCTCTCGAACGGTATGACTGCCAACGTAAACAAGATACGCTACGATAATGGCAAGATATCGAACATCCACAAACTGGGATATAGCGAGGGTGTACATCAGTTGTCTATGGGCATCACGTTCCAAGACTTCGTGCGTCAGGCACACCGCGACTTTCTACCCCCTTGGGGCGTTGTGGCGCAGGGTAGTTACACGCTAAACCCTACGAGTGACGATATGGGTCACCTCTTGGTAGGATATGGTAAGGTCTACACGCGCGGACTCTTCCCGCACCACTCCTTCTCCATCGAGGCATCGTATCAGAACTCCTTTGGAGGTTTCCAGTCGAAGTATGTGTTGTCGAATCTCTCCTTCACCTCGACACGCCTGCTCCCACGCGGTTTCTCGGCAAACGAGATTAAGAACAAACACTATGTGGCTACGGCACTGAACTATCAGATGCCCGTATGCTACCCCGAGATGGGTATTCGTGGCTTGATATACTTCAAGCGCATACGCCTGAATACAGGTGTCGACTTCGCGTCGTTCTACAACCCCAAGTTCCACCCTCTGACGGGCGACATCGTGGAGCGACGACAGCACATTGGCGCATATGGCATCGACCTCGGCTTCGACTTCAACGTCATCGCAATGCCCGAGGCAGCAACAATATCGGCAAAGTTCTCGTTATATAGACGTGTGGTATCGCTCTACCCTCTCCACGGTGGCAAGTTCTACTACTCGTTTAGCATAGGACTACCATTTTAACACTAAAACCAAACACTCTATGAAAAGCAAAAGAGGCAAAAAAAATAATATGTCGCTACGACGTATCATCATCATCGCGCTATGGTCGCTTATGGTCATAGGCGTAGTTGCCGTATCGGGACTATTCATCCTCGCCAAGAGCGAGGTGTTAGGACCGATGCCTACCTTCGATGAACTCGAAAACCCAAAGACCAACCTCGCAACGCAGATATACTCCGAGGATGGCGAGATTATAGGTACATACTTCATCGAAAACAGAACATACCTCTCCTACGAGGAGTTGTTCCCTGCCGATAGCCAAGAGTGGCTCGAGATAGATGGTCATAAGTTACCTACCATCGTGGCAGCACTCCTCGCCACCGAGGATGTGCGCTTCTTCGACCACGCGGGCATCGACTTCGTGGCTACAGCGCGTGCAGGCATCAAGACCGTTATCCTCCGCCAGTCGGGTCAGGGTGGCGGTAGCACCATAACACAGCAGTTGGCAAAGAACCTATACAAGACACGTCGCCATAAGGAGGGTTTGCAGGGCAATGCTGGCACTCTCGCAGCCAAGGCGCAGGAGTATGTCATCGCCACACAACTCGAATACAACTACACCAAGGAGGAGATTGTGGCTATGTACCTCAACACGGTAGAGTTCTCCAACTCCAACTTCGGTATCAAGTCGGCCGCCAACAACTTCTTCGGCAAGGAGCCTTGCGACCTCAACATCGAGGAGGCTGCCGTCATCGCAGGACAGGTAAAAGCACCAGGTACATATGCCCCACTCAAGCGTGGCGAGCCTAACGAGCGCGCCCGCGAGCGTCGTAACACCGTTCTCGACCGTATGGCTGTGGCAGGTGCTATAAGTCGCGATGTTGCCGACTCGCTCAAGGCACTCCCTATCGACCTCTCGCGCTATCGTCGCGCTGCTGATGCCCACAACGAGGGTACTGCGACCTACTTCCGCGAGATGGTACGTCGCACGATGATGGCAAAAGAGCCACAGCGTCGCAACTACTACACCAAGTGGGACTACGAGCAGGCACTCAACGAGTATAACGAGAACCCTATCTATGGTTGGTGCTTCAAGAACTTGAAGGCTAATGGCGAACCATACGATATCTACCGCGATGGTCTCAAAATCTACACCACCGTCGATGCCCGTATGCAACGCTATGCCGAGCAGTCGCTCAAGGAGCATATGGCAGAACTTGTACAGCCTCGTATGGAGTCGCAGATAAAGAGTCGCGGAGGTTCGCTCTACCCCGACCTCACGAAGGAGGAGTCCGATGCCAAGATCGCGGAGGCTATGCGCCTTACGGAGCGTTGGCAGACAATGTCGAAGGGCGGTGCTTCCGAGAAGGAGATACTCGCCTCGTTTAAGACCCCACAGAGTATGCGCGTCTTCACCTTCAAGGGTGTGCGCGATACCGTTATGACACCTCGCGACTCGGTCATCCACTACAAGAAGATTATGCGCGCCTCATTCGTGGCTATAGACCCTACTACGGGCTATGTACGCGCATATGTAGGTGGCCCCGACTACCGCTATTTCAAGTACGATGCCGCCACACAGGGCAAGCGTCAGGTAGGCTCTACCGCCAAACCTTTTATCTACACCTTCGCCATCGACCACCTCGGTCTATCGCCTTGTACGCCAGTGCCTAACGTGCCAGTCTCTATCGAGACCCCTGCAGGCATATGGTCGCCAAAGGAGGCTTCGGAGGTGGAGTATACGGGTGTCAACCCACTCTATTGGGGCTTGGCAAATAGCCGTAACAACTACTCGGCGTGGATTATGAAGCAGGCAAAACGCCCCGAGGCGGTGGCAGAGTTTATCCACGACATAGGCATCAAGAGTTACATAGACCCCGTTGTGGCACTCTGTATCGGCTCATACGATAGTAACACCTTCGAGATGGCATCGGCATACTCTACCTTTGCCAATCAGGGTGTACATATAGACCCTATCTTCGTCACTCGCATTGAGGATAGTCAGGGTAATGTGCTTGCCACCTTCACCCCAAAGACCGACGACGTACTCTCGAAGCGCGTGGCATATACGATGATTACTATGATGCAACGTGTGGTCACTATGGGTACTGCCCGCCGTCTGCTCTACGAGTTCGGTTTCAACGATGTGGAGATAGCCGCCAAGACGGGTACTACCAACGACAACGTAGATGCTTGGTTTATGTGTGCTGTGCCAAACCTCGTTATTGGCGTGTGGGTTGGTGGCGAGGAGAACGGCATCCACTTCACCAAGAATGCCGATGGCTCACGCATAGCACTCCCTATAGCGGGTAAGTTCCTCACAAAGGTCTTCAACGACGGCAGTCTTGGCGTGGAGCGTAGCGACTGCTTCGAGCGTAGCGACGAGGTACCAGACTACACCTGCGACAAGGCAGAGAGCCCAGATAACGAAATAACCGACACCCCAGAGGAGGATATATTCTTCGGTGGCGGAGATGACTTTTTTTAAAGTGGAAGAGTTTTAAGGGGAGGTAAGGGAGATTAAGGGAGATTAAAGGAGATTAAAGGAGATTAAAGGATATTAAGGGGGATTAAAGAAAACCCCTAATAACCATTAATAACCCTTAAAAACCCTTAATCAAAAAGTCGCAGACTTTTAACCCATTACTAATTACTAATTACTAATTACTAATTGATTATGAAGATCGCAATCGTTGGAGCAAGTGGCGCAGTAGGTCAGGAGTTCCTATCAATACTTGAGAATCATCCGATGCCTATCGAGGAGTTGCTCCTCTTTGGCTCAAAGCGTAGCGCAGGCACATCATACCGTTTCCGCGGTAAGGATATCGTCGTGCGCGAACTACAACATAACGACGACTTTAAGGATGTGGATGTAGCCCTCTGCTCAGCAGGAGGCTCTACCTCTATAGAGTTTGCCGACACCATCACCAAGCACGGCACATTTATGATTGACAACTCCTCTGCCTTCCGTATGGAGGAGGATGTGCCATTGGTAGTGCCAGAGGTCAATGGCGAGGATGCCTTCAACGCCCCACGTCGCATCATCGCAAACCCTAACTGCACTACTATTCAGATGGTTGTGGCACTGAACGTGATTGAGAAACTATCGCATATCGAGCGCGTTCACGTTGCCACCTACCAGTCTGCCAGTGGTGCTGGTGCTACCGCAATGCAGGAGTTCAAGGAGCAACAGCGTGCTGTTGTCGAGGGCAACGAGCCCAAGGTTGAGAAATTCGCATACCCGCTCGCCTGCAACCTCATCCCACATATCGATGTCTTCACCGACAACGACTACACCAAGGAGGAGATGAAGATGTACCACGAGACGCGCAAAATTATGCACTCCGACATCCGTGTATCTGCCACCTGTGTTCGCGTACCTGTTATGCGCGCCCACTCGGAGGCTATATGGGTGGAGACAGAGGACGAACTCTCTGTTGAGCGTGTGCGCGAGGCCTTTGCTAATGCCGAGGGCATCGTGCTTATGGACGAGCCAGCCAAGAAGTGCTACCCTATGCCTCTCTATGCCGAGGGCAAGGACCCAGTACACGTTGGTCGCATCCGCAAGGACTTGGGCTCGGAGCGTGGTCTCTCGTTCTGGTGCGTTGCCGACCAGATACGCAAGGGCGCAGCCTTGAACGCCATACAGATATTGGAGTTGTTAGTGGCGCGCAAATAGCCTACAAAGGCGTTGTGTTATTTTGATAACAATTTTTTTAGTTAAATATTGCAATTGACTATATTTTTGTGTACCTTTGCCACGAAAATAGAGAAAGCAAGCAGAAAAAGAACATATTATTAAAATAAAAGTATAACCTAAAACAACTAAATTACTATGGAAATCCCATTTGCAGAAGCGTATCGCATTAAGATGGTAGAGCCATTGAAGAAGAGCACACGCGCAGAGCGTGAGCAGTGGCTCAAGGATGCACACTACAACCTATTCGGCCTTAAGTCAGAGCAGGTATATATCGACTGCTTGACAGACTCTGGTACAGGTGCTATGAGCGACCGTCAGTGGGCTGCTATGATGACTGGTGACGAGGCTTACGCTGGTTCAAAGTCATTCTTCGAGCTTAAGGAGACTATCGGCAAGATTACTGGTTTCGAGTACGTTATCCCTACACACCAGGGTCGTGCTGCAGAGAACGTATTGTTCTCTCACCTTGTAAAGGCTGGCGATATCATCCCAGGTAACTCACACTTCGATACTACCAAGGGTCACATCGAGTTCCGTAAGGCTGTGGCTTTGGACTGCACTATCGACGCTGCGAAGGATACACAGCTTGAGATTCCTTTCAAGGGTGAGGTAGACTGCGCAAAGTTGGAGAAGGCATTGGCAGAGAACGCTGAGAAGATTCCATTCATCATCGTTACTGTAACTAACAACACTGCAGGTGGTCAGCCTGTATCTATGAAGAACTTGCGCGATGTTCGTGCTATCGCTGACAAGTATGGCAAGCGCGTAGTATTCGACTCTGCACGTTTCGTAGAGAACGCATACTTCATCAAGACTCGCGAGGAGGGCTATGCAGATAAGACTATCAAGGAGATCTGCAAGGAGATGTTCTCTTACGCTGACGGTATGACAATGTCATCAAAGAAGGACGGTCTTGTAAATATGGGTGGTTTCATCGCTACACGTCACGAGGACTGGTACGAGGGTGCAAAGCGTTTCTGTATCCCATTCGAGGGTTTCTTGACATACGGTGGTATGAACGGTCGTGATATGGCTGCTTTGGCAGTAGGTCTCGACGAGAACACCGAGTTGGATACTATCGAGACACGTATCAAGCAGGTACAGTACCTTGCTGCAAAGCTTGACGAGTACGGTATCCCTTACCAGCGTCCTGTAGGTGGTCACGCATTGTTCGTAGATGCTGACAAGGTGTTGTCTAACATCCCTAAGGAGGAGTTCCCAGCACAGACTCTTGCTATCGAGCTCTACCTCGAGGCTGGTGTTCGTGGTTGCGAGATCGGTTACATCCTTGCTGACCGTGATCCTATCACTCGTGAGAACCGTTTCGGTGGTCTTGACCTTCTCCGTCTCTGCATCGCACGTCGTTCATACACTAACAACCACATGGATGTTATCGCTGCAGCGCTTAAGAACGTTTACGACCGTCGTCACGAGATCACAC
>JAGCKG010000137.1 GCA_017647625.1 Alistipes sp.
CGGTTGCTTTTGTGCCTATTTCGACATCTTCCTTATCTTTACTCGGTTACAATGCTCGCATTGCGCCCTCATAAGAGATAATGAATCTGCTCGAAATAGCCTACAAAATCATCTCGACCTAATTTATAGAACCTCCCTATTTTTCATCGCCTCATCGGGTATAAACGAGCCGTATCTCGAACGGTGGTATAGCGTATCTCTATATCGAAGTAGGGCAAACTCGTGGCTGTCATCTACGTCTGTATCACCCGCAATCTCCCAACTATCGGGGTCTACCTTCGCAGTAAGACTATCAAGATAGTGGTTGATATTGAAGTCGTTAGGGTAGTCAAAGGTCTCCTCAAGAAGTTCTATCTTACGTATGCTGTCGAATTTAAGTACACGCATAGTGTTATCCTCCACCACGCGACCTACCACAAACCACTCCTTCGCGAACTGCTTTATAAAGTATGGCTCGAAATTAAACTCCGTTCTTTGCTCCTGCCTATCGCCCACACGCCAGTAGTATATCTTAAGTCTTTGTGAGTCATCAATTGCTGTGAGTAGAGGGTTTAGATGCTTATACATTAGCGATTTATCGAGGATGATGCGTTGGCTAATGCGAGGGTTGGCAATAAGGGCGTTGCTTATTCTAAGGTGCTGAATCATAGCCTCCTGTGCGCTTGATAGAGTCTTGCCATCCTCGCCTACAACGACATATCTATAATCTCCCTGACGCTGGCATACGATGCGTATGTCGAATATCTCCTCGATGGCGGCGATATGATTGTGTAGTGTGCGTTTAGGTAGAGGTTCGCCACGTCTGTCGTTAAGAGGGGAGTTCTCCCACTTACTGCAAATATCTTTAAATTTGATGCCCCCTGTGCGACTTACCAAGTCAAGCAACCAAACATAGCGTCTAAATAGATGTGCTGCCATATCGTTAATATTTGTTTTTGTTTGCACAAAGATATTTAAAAACATCTGCCAAAATTAAGCATAAGTGAATAATCTTAAAAAAATAATGCACTTTTTGGTGGTCGGTAATATTTTGGCACAAGTTGCTGTTAGCTTTGTCGCATTAAAACCGAGTAAATATGGCAAGTGAAGAGAGTGGAGGATGTGGCTGTGCTGTAGTATTAGCATTGCTTATTTATGTCTTTATAGACTATGAGATTAAGAATAACTTTGTGGGTGGTATCTCAGCGTGGATAGTAATCGGAATCCTTATTGTGATAGCACTTGTTATCGGTCTTTGCGGTGCTATTATCAGCCTTATCAAGGATCTTTTTAGTTAACAAACAACTATTTAATGGAGTAAGCCGAAAAGCCAGTAAGTGAGTAGGCAAAACTTAATACATTATAACTATGGCACTGTATGTATGGACAGCAACGTTTGAGTATATGGGCGAACAGCATAGCGTCGAAATATACAATCGTGAGCAGCAGCCAGCAGAGTTCGAGTTTCTTAATCTCGTGCGTGAGAGAATGCGAAATCGAATAGATTTCGACTCCTCAAGACTGCGCCTTATGAGCATCACCAAGCGTTAGTTTGCAGCGATATAGCGTGTCCAACATCGTGGACACGCTATATTATTTAAAACCCTATCAGTCTGCGGTTTTGTAGGCTGTCGAGTCGCTCTTCGTTACAGAGGGTACGTATGGTCTCGAATGGTAGTGTGTCGCTCGAGGAGAGTATCTGCGCTACGGTGCATTTGCGGGCTATGTTCTCGATTTGTCCGCCACTGAAGTCGTAGGTGTGGGCGAGGGTCATAGCATCGGCATCGCAGAGCGTCGGTAGCATCGACTGCCATATCGCGCATCGTGTCTGCAGTTCTGGGGCGTGGAACTCGATTTTATACAAAAAGCGTCGCTCGAAGGCGCGGTCCATATTCTGCGTGAGGTTGGTCGTGGCGATAAGTATCCCTTCCAGGGTCTCCATCTCTTGCAGGATGATATTCTGCAGGGCATTCTCCATCTTATCCACTGCGTGCGAGATATCCTCCGAACGCTTGCTGATTATGGCATCTGCCTCGTTGAAGAGTAGTATCGGGGCAACCTCGCTCTCTGCAACGATAGTGCGGTAGTGACTGAAGAGACGCTTTACGCTCTTCTCGCTCTCGCCAACATACATATTGCGTAACTCCGAGACGTTGACATCGATAATATCGCGCCCCGTAGTACGGGCAATCTGTAGCGCGGTCTCGGTCTTACCCGTTCCTGGTGCGCCATAGAGCAGTATGGCAAAACCTCGCCTGAAGCCCTTTGCCTCAAGCCTATCACATATCGCCTTAAATCGCTCTTGGCAAAGCAGACTCTCCAACTCCTCTATCTGTCGCCTCTCTCGCTCGTTGTAGAATAGTTGCTTGGCGCTGATGTCGCTATGTGAGATGATGTGCTGTACCATATGTTGTTTGTGTATCGAGAGGTTTAGTTCCACAAGTAACTCCTCGATGGCCACACGCCCGAGTTCGTAGTAGTCGGGACTCGTAACATCGTCACCAAAGTGTTTCAACAGTCCGAGGGTGAGTAGCGGATGGTCATTGTTGTTTAACTTGGTGATTATGTCGCGTGCAATATATTCGTACTCATAGAGCGATGTGATGTCGTTCAAGGTAATCACTGTATCCTCGCTATTGACATACATATTGCACCCCTGCAGTAGCATCAGTTGGGAGTTTTTGTCGAGTTTATACTCCTTGAGTTTGGTTACAAACATAAGATGCTTGTTGTCTTCGAGCAGTTTGTCGATGTTGCTTGTCAACTCATTGCTATCGCACTGCGAGGCATCTCGCTCGGAGAAGTATTTTTTCAGATGCTCGAAAAACTGGTTGATAGTGAGGTTGGTTGTCTGTATTCCAGCAAACTCTCTATTATCCTTGATTGCAGACAATGCCTGCTGTGAGATGATATAACTCTCGGCGTGTGAACTTGAACAGGTGCGCCATATGTAGCGCAGTCTGCGTAGATACTCAAGGTCGGAGGCACGACGCAAAATCTCAATCTGTGTGCATCCGAGAAACTCGCTTATATCGCGGAGTTCTATCTGGGATCTGTCGCTGAAGTTGACAAATACGGAGAATAGTGCCACCTGCTCCTTTGTGAGCATAAGACGTTTGGCGAGATACTCCAATGGTCGCTTGGCGACTCGAAAAAAGGTCGGACATAGTGCCGAGCCCTCGGCAAGCATCACTACCTGCTCGATGGCATCGATGTTGGTTAGTGCCTTTCTGTTGTCTATCTTGCAAGGTTGCCACTCGGCGCGAGTCTCCGATCGTCTATTTGCTGTTGTCATACCCATATCGCTTGTTTTTAGATTAGTTTAAATTCCCGGTACAAATCTACGAACAACATATGCCACAAGTTGGCAGAGCATATCTTCTTGAGGGGAGTTGAAGTGTGCGCCAATAAGTATGGGTGATGCCTATTGCCCTATCATTTATTAGTGCATAGTGAATAATTATGCCAATAATCGTAGTGGGGTAGTATTTTTTAACTCTAAAAATTTGGAAATTTAATGGGGGGGGGGTAAATTTGTGGAATGAAACACAAATTAAAGGGAGGTTCTATAAATTAGGTTGAGATGATTTTGTAGGCTATTTCGCGAAATAGGCACAAAAGCAACCGAAATAGGATTTCCCAAACAACGAAAACTTTTATACTAAATTTATAGAACATCCCTAAAACTTTTGAACGATGAAGAACTTTATTATCTGTTTGATGGCATTGATGTTTGTGGGTTGTGAGGTGGATATCGATGCAGGTAAAAACGATGTAACCCTATCAAATCTCACTATTGAGTGTATACAGGAAAACACCATTAGCAACAACACAAGTGCTAACGGGTCATTTACCAAGCATACATACCTTTGTCGTGGAGAGATAAGCGACTACAACGGAGTATGCTATATCGTGGTTATGCACGATAACTTTATCCTACATAACGATCACGAGTTGTTGGTTGCGGGAAACAAGATGCCTTTTGAGTTTACCTTTGCCCCAGAGTGGCAGTATCTCGATGCGAAGAATAACAACTTTAAAGTTTTTGTTAACGATAGCAAAGGTAACGCCCTTTGTATGACTACCGTAGTGGTTACCAAGCACGCAGAGAAGGTAATCTAAAAAGACTCTGTTATACACAGTATTACGTTAGGATCGTCTGAATATCAGGCGGTCCTAACCTTTTATATGGGATATGAGTGCTATATCTTACCAAAAAATGCTATATTTGCACAATATAACGATTTGCAGTATGGCATTTTTTAACTATATACGTTTGGTGCTATCGCTAATATTAGCGGTGACGGTGGTGGGCTGTTCCGATGAAGAGGTGCCTAAGGAGCCAGTGAAGATTGATACGCCCGATGAGCCAGAACCAGAGCCACCGACATTTACCATTATCTATTACGCCTCTGGTGGTGGTGCTTCGGATGCTGCGGCAGGACGTGGTCTCGACCTTGCCATAGAGAAGAGTATCGAGTATTTCCAGAAGCGACAACTAAAGCGTAATGTCAAGTTTACAGCCTGCATAAAGTGGTCGAATGGCTACGAGGGTAAGTATGCCAATGGCGAGGGTAACACCTATCGCCTATATGTCGATAAGGAGCATCCCGATTTCGAGTTTGAGTATGTTGGCGACAATAGTTACCCTATAAACGAGCCACAGAATATTGCCGACTTTATCACTTGGAGCAAGGAGGTTGCACCATCAGAGGAGTATATCATAGTCTTTTCGGGTCACGGTAATGGCTGGCACCCCGAGGTGGGTATAAACGATACCGTTGACCACACGCGAGGCATCTTACGCGATACCGATAGAGGATGCTATATAAGTTGCGAGGAGTTGTACAAGGCGTTGGATATTGCCGACACGCACTATAGAATGATATTCCTCGGCTCGTGTCTGATGAATACCATCGAGTATGTCACTGCGCTGTCGAACTATGCCGACTATATCCTTGCCTCGAGCCATATCTCGATAATGTTTACTACGGAGTTGAACTACCTCGCCCATATGCTTGAGCGTGAGATTGTGGATAATAGTGATGAGACCTTTATTCAGGGTATATACGACTATCTGAATCAAGATATCAACACCACAATCACCATCACTGACTATGTCTACGACCGCATTGACTTTATGCTTACCGACTGTCGTAAGGTAGATCCTATTGTTGAGGCTACGAAGGTGTTTACAGATATCATAATGGGGCTTTACGACGAGAGCGACAAGATTGGCGATGATGCCTTTAGGGCAAAGTATGGTGCTACCATAGCCGATATGGAGGCTGTGTTGGCAAATTCCTACTACTTCTTGGGTCAGTTTATGAGCGAGATAGAGATAAACTACACCGAGTATCTGCGCCAGTCGTTTACCTACGACCTCGGTGATATTGCCAGCAAGGCGGCCTCAGCTCTTAATTATGAGCCTCTTAAGGTGGCTGCCGAGACTCTGCATAATGTTTCACGCGAGGCACAAGCGGTATGTTATGCTACACCTTCGGTAAGCAAGAGCAGACTCCACCATAGCGTTACCTTCACAAATGCCGAGAAGTGGGCAGAGCGTCGCTATGAGGAGTCGGGTTATGAGAGTAGCCTCTTCGACCAGCGCACTGGCTGGAGTCGTTTCCTTAAGCGTAATAATACGCCACTAAAGTTCTAAATGGCTGATACCAAAATCACTACGCGCCCCGCTACACGCGAGGATGCCGAGATTATCGCCAAGGCTATAGCAATGGCAATTGGCGATGAGGAGGCCTTGCGTCGCTATTGTGGCGACGATTATATGGCGGTGCTTGCCGAGATTGCACGCTGTGAGGCTACGCAGTATAGTTGGCAGTATGCCATTGTCGCAGAGGTCGAGGGGCGTGTTGCTGGTGCTGTGGTGGGCTACGACGGAGGGCAACTATACACGCTCCGAGAGGGTACGTTTGCCGTTTTGCGACGATGTGTGGGTCGCACACCCAATATTGTCGATGAGACCGAGGCGGGGGAGTACTATCTCGACTCGGTGGGCGTGTTACCCGAATATCGCGGTTTGGGTGTTGGCAGAGCCTTGGTTGAGGCATTCTGCCGTAGGACCTTTATGGAGGGGCATACTTGCGTAGGTCTTATCGTTGACTACGAAAACCATAATGCCGAGACGTTGTACACTTCGCTTGGCTTTCGTCGCATCAACACAAAGCCTTTCTTTACGCATCAGATGTGGCACTTGCAGAGGGTAATGGAGTAGTCTGTTGCATATCAATATGTTGATTATAACCATCTTATCGCGGTGATTGATAAGATGTACGACGAGGAGGGTGGCGCACTCTACTGGTGCGATTGGTCCAAGGACAATGTGACAGTCGTAGAGCCGAAATTTGACTTTGAAAAACTTTAAACAATGAAGAAAATAGTTTATATCGATTTAGATAACACCTTGGCGGACTATTTGGGCAAGTGTGCCGAAATGGGTGTTAACCCCGCTGAGGGTAAACATATTGAGGGCTTCTTTAGAGGGTTGAAGCCAATGCCGGGAGCGATAGAGTCGTATGGCAAATTGTGCCAATATTTTGATGTCTACATTCTCTCTACTGCACCTTGGAGCAACCCGCATTCGTTGCTCGAAAAGGTCGAGTGGGTAAAGCAGTATCTGCCAAGTGCCTATAAGAATGTTATCTTCAGCCACCATAAGGACCTAAATATAGGCGACTATTTGATTGATGATGCCGATAAAAATGGCGCAAAGGAGTTCCGTGGACAACATATTAAGATTCACTCGGATAAGTTCCCAACGTGGGATAGCGTCGTGGAGTTTATCCTTCGTCAAGAGAATATCGCATAACTCTTCTATGCCTTTCTGAGAGGGTGATATAACGACAGACTTTAGGGATGTTTTATAAATTAGTAAATTAAGTTTAACAATAGGTAGTTTTATTTTATATTTCGGTTGCTTTTGTGCCTATTTCGACATCTTCCTTATCTTTACTCGGTTACAATGCTCGCATTGCGCCCTCATAAGAGATAATGAATCTGCTCGAAATAGCCTACAAAATCATCTCGACCTAATTTATAGAACCTC
>JAGCKG010000138.1 GCA_017647625.1 Alistipes sp.
TCGCGCCTTCGGAATAGCTGAGAAAGCTGCTCAAAATAATCTCCAAAATCAACTCGACCTAATTTATAGAACCTCCCTAAACAAAATTGGTGCGTGACGGGACTACATCGTTCCCTACACGCACCAATTTTTGTGTATAGACTATTCTCTTACTTCTTGCTCAAACTTAAGATTACAGTGAAAGTCTCAAAGGTTGCCATAAACTCCTTTTCCAACTCGGCAATCTGTGCCTCGCTGAACTTCTTACCCTCGTTCTGCTCCTCTATAATGCTTACAAAGCCACCAATCCACGCAGCCTGCTTTGGCATAATGATAAAGAGGCGGTCGCCATCCTCGTCGGGGAACGATGTGGCGTTGATTTTATAAACATCGCTGCCCTCGTAGAGGTTGAATACCAAGTTATTGCCATTGAGAGTGTAATTCTTCACCTTTGCCTCGCCATTCATAGTGTGGTTCAACTTGCCGTCCTCTGCGAATGTGGCATCAGCGAAGAATGCTTTTGAAGCATCGATAATGCGTTCGCCATTAAGACTCTCTACAGGGATAGTGTTCTCACCATTGAAGAGAAGACCCTCTGGCAACTGCAAAGCGGTTTTACCCTCTGCGGGCACTACCCTTGCTGCTGAATTAAGATAGGTATAGTTACCCTTGATATCGAATTGCTCTTTGACGCGATAATTAACAAAGTTATCAGCATTACCATCCTTCTTATATACAAACTCATCAGCAGTAATATCTACTATTTCATAGGTACTAGTAAGTTCCTCATCACCGTCAACAATCTTTCTAATCATTTTATTGTCACTGATTTCATAAGTTCCGATTCTTTCTCTCCATCCACTAACTGGGCCATAACCAAGTTGGTAATAGGATTTATCAAGACCATAAACTGTATACAAACTGGCATTTGGGTCAATTGCGAACCACTGTCCCACGATCAGCTGCGGATAATCCTTGTAAGGGTCTGTAGGTGTATTCTCCTTGTTGTTGTCGTTTTCGCAACTGCTCATAGTAAGTGCAAGCGCCATTAAGGCTGCTCCAAAAATTCTAAATGTCTTCATAATTACTCTGTTTTTAATTGTTATGTTTATTGATATGTAAGCACAAAAATGGCGTTACGGCTCACGATAAGCCATAACGCCAACTATAAAATGGTGTATATCCTCTAACTATTTGATTATTAGAACATTGAGTAATGGGGGGGGTATTTGTGGCACACGATGCAACTACTTCACAAGAGGTGCAGTTCACAGCATTGCGGTATGTCGCCAAAAAGTTATTCATAGCCCAAGTCACTCAATTTCAATGTGTAAAGGTAATACTTTTTTTGATACAATGTATCACAAAAAGTGATTTTTTATCTTAATTATACTTAATTTATACTACATAGAAGACTACACGCAAAGAGAAAAATTGTGGGTCAAGAGGTTTTTGCACAAAAAGTCGTTTCACAACACAACAACCTAATGCGATGTATATCAACAAAATAGGCGGTGAATTTATTTTCACCGCCGAAAGAGGGCTGCCCAAATAGGACAGACTCAAACTATAGAAGTTGTACAACAAGAGTCAACTTTAGGCTTACGAAACTCGAAAAAGCGGAGTTTACTTAAGCGTAAATGAGCATTTTGAGGGCAAGCAAATTTGTTGAGAGAATAGTGCAGATTCTTTCGCTCGGCGAATTTCGAGGCGATGGACTGTACTTAGGTGTACTGCCCATTGATGAGATAATTCGTTAGCGGAAGTAGATGCGCTGTTATATCAACAAAGAACGACAAAATACACTTTTTAGTCACTCTCTTTTATTATATGCCTACCAGTCATTGATATTCAGTTTATAAATTATGGTTGTTTGTTTAGAAATAGATATAAACATTTGTTTTTTGAATATTTTTCATTACATTTGTAAAGTTGTAAAACATTAAATAGACAGGATAAATGAAAAAGATTATTTTAACAATTGCACTTGCAGTAGGTATGGTTGTAAGTGCATCGGCACAAAAGGCTGGCGAGCAGGCGTTTGGTTTTAACTTTGGTTATGAGACAACAAAGAGTTCTGTTAAGATGACTGCAGGCTCAGAGAGTCTCACCGAGACATCTCCAAGCGAGAACACCTTTAGCGTAGGCTTGGAGTACAACAGATTTGTTAAGGATAACATTCGCGTCGGTGTAGGTATTAATTATGCATCGGTTGGTCAGAGCGAAAGCGACGATAAGACTAACACACTTATTATCGCACCAAGCGTGGCGTACTACCTTCCTATTGCTAAAAACCTATACTACACACCAGGCTTGGCCATTGGCTACGCATCTGCAGCGTATATCGAGAAGAGTGGCAACAGTGAGTATGAGGTGGACTTTAACGGCTATGTAGCAGGCCTATCACTACTATCGTTCGAGTATCGTTACTCGGATAAGTTTGCCGTAAACCTCAATATCGGCTCGTTCCAGTACGGCTCGTTATCGTATGACGATGGCGACGACGACGATGGAAATATCTCTATTAACTATCAGACATTGAATATACTCTCTAATGCCTCTGTAGGCTTCAGCCTATACTTCTAAGCGGGAGGTATTATTGTTATGGTAGAGGACATCACGCACAAAGGTGGATGTCCTCTATTGTTTTTGGGTAAAATATAAGGGGCTGACTAAAAAGTAACTTAGCCAGCCCCAAAACTCAGAGAGTGAATAAAAAGATGTAGTTTTAGGCTTAAGTTCCTTTTCACCGCTCACGCTCGGCATAGCCTGCAAGCAGTCTCTGCCCTCACTTAATCGCGGCGTTGCGAAGCCTGAAAAAGCGGAGTTTACTTAAGCGTAAATGAGCATTTTGAGGGCAAGCGTAACAAAGAAATACACTTTTTATTCACTCTCTTAACTTATTATTCGCAGTATTATTTCGATAGTACCAACTTCTCAATCTCCTCCATCTGCGCCTTAAACTGCTTGTCGGTGTCAATCATATCAGCAACAGCCTTGCAACTATGTAGCACCGTAGCGTGGTTGCGACCACCGATTGATGAGCCGATAACGGTTAGCGGAGCCTTGGTGTGCTGTTTCGCGAGATACATAGCCACCTGACGTGCCTGTGCCACATCGCGGGTACGCTTCGACGAGTTGAAGGTATCGAGTTCGATGTCGAAGTACTCGCACACAACCTTAACGATATGGTCGATGGTAATCTCGCGCTGGGTGAGTTTCACATATACCTTCAAGATATCCTTTGCCAACGAGATTGTAATCTTGCGGTTTAGGAACGATGCATTGGCGATAAGCGACGACAATGCGCCCTCAATCTCGCGCACGTTAGCCGAGATATTCTCCGCGAGGTATGTCACCACCTCCTCTGGGATATTTGCACCGAGACGCTTTGCCTTGGCGCGGATGATCTTAACCTTTGTCTCGTAGTCTGGGATGCTCAAGTTAGCCGATAGGCCCCACTTAAAACGTGTCAACAGACGCTGTTCGATATCCTTCAACTCCACCGGTGGCTTATCCGAGGTAAGGATAAGTTGCTTGCCCGCGAGTTGTAGGTGGTTGAAGATATTAAAGAAGGCATTCTGAGTGCCTGTCTTGCCCGTAAGTTCCTGAATATCGTCGATGATAAGCACGTCGACCATCTGATAGAAGTGGATGAAATCGGTAATCTCACCATTCTTATATGCGGTCTGGAACTGCGCCTGAAACTTATTCATCGAGACGTACAACACCTGCAACTCTGGGTGACGCTGGCGCACCTCGTGACCGATAGCCTGCGCGATATGCGTCTTACCCAAACCCGAATCGCCATAGATATATAGTGGGTTGAAGGCGTTGTTACCCGGCGACACAGCCACCGCCATACCTGCTGAACGCGCAAGGCGGTTGCACTCACCCTCGATATGGTTGTCGAAAGTGTAGTTCATATTGAGCTGTGGGTCGATATTTATACGTCGAAGACCCGGAATTACAAAAGGATTTTTTATATTTGCAGTGTCGGTAGGTGTTGAGAACTTTGGCAACTGGTTTGCACCACTATCCGATGCTGTTTGCGATGCGCGAGGAACAGCATATCGTAGTTTTGTACCAGAGCCGTATAGTTCCGAGACGATAGGAAGCAAGATATTGATGTACTTCTTCTCGATGCTCGACACGAAACTCTCGTTAGGCACACGTAGACGTAGCGTAGAGCCATCGTAATCGATGGGGCGGATAGGATTAAACCACCTAACAAACTCCTCCTCTGTGATTGAGTGGCGAAGTCTATCAAGGCAATCCTGCCATACGTCCGTATATCTCTGCATCTGCGTCATTGCGTTCTTTATTTTCTCTGTGTCCTCTAAAAATTCTCTCCATTATAAGGCGATAAATTCCCCGAAACAGTTGTTTGTTCTCTGTTTCAACACTTTACATTTATCACCTTAATTTTTGCTAAAATCACCCTCGATTAACCGTAGGTAATAAGGGCGTTTTGACACTGCAAATATGTGGATAATTTTATTAAAATAATCTTAAAAAATGGTTGCAAAATTCATTTTTTTTAATAGGGCAATTTTGTCTACTTTCGCCCATCAGCAGAGGGTAAACAGAGGTAAAAAATTTACAAAAGTTTGACTCGAAAAACGTAACTTTATAGATACTAACATAATAGAAAAACGGGGCTGTTAATTCCCGAAATCGCGCCTATTCGGGTCAAAAATCGTTAACTTATTGATGGAGTAAAAATTAAGTGTCGAATTACTTTTTTTGTCAACTTTTTTTTTGTAAATTTGCATAATAGAAATTTTAATAGACAACGACTATAAACTATAAAAATAACTGATAGAATTATGGCAAACAATTTAGACCCTCAGGTATTGAGCAAGGCAGAGGCTTGGCTCAATGGCAACTATGACGAGCAAACCAAGCAGGAGGTTCGTATGCTTATCGAGAACAACCCCAATGAGTTGGTGGAGAGTTTCTATAAGGATCTTGAGTTTGGTACGGGCGGTCTTCGCGGTATTATGGGCGTGGGTACTAACCGTATGAATATATATACTGTAGGTGCTGCTACACAAGGACTTGCAAACTACCTAAAGCAGAATTTCGCAGGCGAGGAGATTAAGGTGGCTATCTCACACGACAGTCGTAACAACTCACGTATGTTCGCAGAGCGCGTAGCAGATATCTTTGCATCTAACGGCTTTATAGTATACCTCTTCGATGCTTTGCGCCCTACCCCAGAGTTGAGTTTCGCCATCCGCGAACTTGGCTGTCAGTCGGGTGTTATGGTGACTGCATCGCACAACCCTAAGGAGTACAACGGCTATAAGGCATACTGGAACGATGGCTCGCAGGTGACATCACCACACGATGTAAACATCATCGCAGAGGTTGCAAAGGTGACAATGGAGCAGGTACTCACAGGTAAGAATACCGAGAACATCCACATCCTTGGCGAGGAGTTCGACAAGATCTATCTTCAGGCTATCAAGGACCTATCGCTATCGCCAGAGTCTGTAGCAAAGTACAACGATATGAAGATTGTATACACCCCACTTCACGGTGCTGGTGTGAAACTCGTACCCCAGTCGCTACGCAACTACGGCTTTAATAATATTATATGTGTCGACGAACAGATGGTCCTCGACGGTAACTTCCCTACCGTAGCATCGCCAAACCCTGAGGAGCGCAAGACTATGGCTATGGCTATCGAGCGTGCCGAGAAGGAGGGTGCAGACTTCGCTATGGCTACCGACCCTGATGCCGACCGCTTGGGCGTGGCACTACGCACTGGCAAGGGCGACTACGTGCTTTTGAACGGTAACCAGACCCTTGTTCTTCTTATGTGCTACCAACTTACTCGCTGGGCAGAACTTGGCAAGATTACAGGTAAGGAGTTCGTTGTTAAGACTATCGTGACATCTATGATGCCAGACGCTGTTGCAGAGCATTTCGGTGTTAAGTGCTACAACTGCCTCACTGGCTTTAAGTATATCGCAAAGATTATACGCGAGCAGGAGGGCAAGACCAAGTATATCGGTGGTGGTGAGGAGTCGTTCGGTTACCTTCCTGGCGACTTTGTACGCGATAAGGATGGCGTTGCTGCTATCACCCTTGTTGCCGAGGCTGCTGCGTGGGCGCGCGACACTATGGGCATCACACTATACGAGTGGCTACAGCAGTTGTATGTTAAGTATGGTTTCTTCCGCGAGGGTCTTGTGAATGTTGTTCGCAAGGGCAAGGATGGTGCTGCCGAGATTCAGCAGATGATGGTTGACTACCGTCAGAACCCACCTAAGTCGTTGCTTGGCTCTCCAGTGGTTAAGATTCTCGACTATAAGACTCTTGAGGAGATAGACACACGCACAGGCGAGCGCAAGGCTATCGAGGGTATCGACGAGAAGAGCAACGTATTGCAGTGGCTCACCGAGGATGGCACAAAGGTATCTGTACGCCCATCAGGCACAGAGCCTAAGATTAAGTTCTACTTCGGTGTTAAGGCCCAGTTGGCATCTGTAGATGAGTTCGATGCAACACTCGAGGCACTCGATAAGAAGATTGAGGACCTTAAGAAGGAGCTTGAGTTGTAAACTGAAAGTTATTTAAGGATATTTAAGGACTTTTAAGGTTATTAAGGGGGATTAGGGATGATATCAAAATACCTCTAATTCCCCTAATATCTTTAGTTATAAGGCATTGCCCTTATTATAATCTGAAAAGTAAAATGTAAAAGTGGTTAGGGAGATGGTATCAAGCGAAACACTAAACTCCTTAAATTCTTTAAACTCCCTTAATAACCTTTAACCACCCTTAACCGCCCCTTGTCACACCTGTCGCACCCGTCACAGCGCAAAAGAGTTTTTTTTTTGCAGAAAGGAGTGTCTACAACTCAACGACCACGCGACCGAAGATATTTGGAGGTAGCACCACCCTACGGCCCGAAATCTCGATTTGGGCAGTGCATCTTATATTATTATAGGTAAGGATAGCATCATAGAGACCTGATGCAGGAAGTAATTTATACTCATCCACAACGCTCACAACACCCGCGTGGGCATCACCTGCAATCAGATACCGTTGACCGAGCAGATGCTCCACCTCGCGCATATCGCCTTGCGACATAACCTCGCGCACAACCGTAGAACTTATCTTTGCACCGTCGACCAAGTATTGACTTACGCACTCCAACGCGAAGCCACACTCCTTAGACAAGGGCTTTAGGCTATCGTAGTTGCCCTCGTTGCCACGCCCCAAGCGGTGGTTATACCCCACAATCATACCGACCATACCGAGCCTACCAACAAGCGACTCGCGCACAAAGGCATCGTAGGGCTGACTGCGAAACTGCTCATCGAAGCGAGCAACGACCATACGGTCCACACCCTCACGTTCGAGCAACAGGGCGCGTTCCTCGATAGTGGTGAGCAGTCCCATACCCTCGGCTCTACCCATAGCGATACGCGGATGGGGGTCGAAGGTGACAACGACACTCTCGGCACCGAGACGCTGTGCCATCTGCTTTAGCGAGTGCAACAAGACCTTATGCCCGCTATGCACACCATCGAACGAGCCGATAGTGACCACAGAGCGCACACCTGCCGATATGGTATCGAAGCCGTAATCGATTGTCATAAGTAGAAGTTAGTTGTTACTCTCTTCCGCCACCTTTACGAAGTATGCCACCTTCTCCAAGAGGGTGGTGATATCGTAGTTCTCCACCACAATACCCTGCGGGAAGTTAAGTGGTGCGGAGGTAAAGTTCAACACGCCCTTGATACCCGCGTTGATGATAGGCAGTACAAGGGTTGATGCCACAGATGTTGGCGACGACACGATGACGATGCTTATATCGAGTTCACCGACACGCTGTTCAAACTCATCGATATGGTAGCAAGGGATGTTGTAGATGACGCTACCCACCTTGTTAGGGTCGATATCGAAGGCTGCGGTGATGCGTAGTTTAAGACCCTTGCCATTGAAGTATTTCGTCACCGCCTGACCGAGGTGTCCCATACCTATAATCGCCATATTTATAGGTTGCTCGCTATATAGGATGTCGTCGATAAAGTCGATTAGCACCTTTACGTCGTAGCCCTTCTTCGTATCCGACGAGAAGCCAATAAGCATCAGGTCGCGACGCACCTGCACAGCCGTAATGCCGTGCATACCCGCCAAGACGTGCGAAAAGATATGCGTAATACCGCGCTCGTGGCACTTGATAAGCGTGCGACGGTACTCGCTAAGACGCTCGATGGTCTTCTCTGGTATTGATGATGTGATATTTGCCATTACTCTACATCTATAGTGTAGTTACTATTGTACCTCTCCATTATCCAGTAGGTGTTGACATACAAGCCATCCTCGAAGGTAAAGGCATATGGTGTTGTAAGCGGTGCTATAGCCTCGCCAATACCCTCAAAGTCCTCGAACATCCTACGGCAGAATATCATCGCCGCATCGTAGCCACGATAGGAGTACATCGTAGGCAACACCTCATACGCCTTCACATAGCGGGCATCATACATAGCGATGATGTCGTTACCGCGATTGGCGTGGTATGGTACAAGGAATATTGTGTTGTTATTGAAGAATGTCTGCTTGTCGATGCTCATCATCTGCTTCCAGCGACGGTTGCCCACGACGATATAATCGCCCATAAGACCGCCACGACCAAGGATAGATGCCTTTGTAGACGACAGCGTCGTAAGCACTCTATCAACATCGGTCTCGCTACCCGCAAGCACTACAAACGCCTTGGATGTCCTGCTACGCATAAACTCCGTAATGTCTACCTCCGCGCCATTCGTGCCATCGGCATTGCGGTAGTAGAACAACGAGCCTCGGTCGAACTCATAGTTTAGTTCATAACGTGTATGGTTGGCACTAAATTCGTACATCTTAACCTTATACTCGCTATCTACCGTAGGCGTGTGGATAACAACCACCTCACGACTGCCGTCGAAGATCTCGGCAAACCTATCGTACTTATGGTTGTTCTCCGTCTGCATCTGGAACAGCACCGAGCCTTGCAACGATGTTATATCCGCCAATGGCGACACCACTGGGGTATTTGTCGCTGTGGCATATGGCAACACCTTGCTTATCTCATTCTCGTATACTGGACCTATGATAAGGTGCGTGCCGTAGAATAGCGGGTCGTAACTAACGATATCCTCAACCACAGCCTCCGAGCCTTGGGTGTCAAGCACCGATAGTTCGATGTTATAGCCCTCGCTACGCAAGTCCTCCATCGCCAACAACACACCGCGATAGAAGTCCACCGCTGTGGTGTTCACCTTGCCACCCTTGTGGAATGGCAACATCAGCAACGTGCGCAATGGTTGCTTTGGACTCAATCGCTGAAAGGTTGTAACAAGCGTATCAGCAACCATAGGCTCATCTACGACTACAACCTCCGTCACACCCACCTCGGGGGTCTGTGTCGCAGGTTGCTCCTCGACAACTGCCGTTTCACTCTCCACAGGCTCTGGCGTTACCACCTCTGCCTGCGATACCGTCTCCACAGACTTTGTGCGGATGACAATCATACCCTCTTTAAGGTCGCGTGGCGACTTTAGGGCGTTCATCGCCATAAACGCCTCCTCGCTAAGACCAAATCTACGAGATAGCGAGTATACCGTCTCGCCAGCCATAACCCTATACTCGTTAGACTTAAGCACCACCTCGGCATCACGCTTGCGTTGCTCCTTGTCGATGTCATCCATTGTGACATAACCACGCTCCGAGCGTCGCACCCTAACCTCCATATCGGGCGATATGCGCTCGATGTCGATATCGGGGTTATCCCTCTCCAACGTAGCCACCGAAACCTTATACTTGCGAGCAATCGAGTAGATGGTGTCGCCCGACTTGACACGATGGTAGATAAACCTCTTCTTATCCTCCGCCTTGCTCTCCTTCTCCAAGGTTGCCGTATGCGGAATGTAGAGATAACTATCTGCCTTGAGCGTCGTTGGCGTAACACCCTCGTTGCAATCCAATATCTGCTGTTCGGGGACATTGTAGACCTTCGACAACGCATATATCGTATCGCCACTCGCAACTAAATGCTTATAGTAACTCCTGCCATCCACCTCCACGACGATATTCGTGGGCTGAGTAGCCATTGCGGGCAATGCCACAGCCAGTAGTAGCAGAGTATGTATAAATTTAAGGTTTCTCATTCTATTTCATCCTTAGACGAATCTCCGTAATCTTCTTTTTAGTGTATAGCGGGAAGTCACCCTGCATTATCCACGAATAGTAACTTGGGTCTTTCGCGAATACCTCCACTACGGTGCGACCCTTGTACTTACCAAAGGTAAATATCTCCTCACCCTTGTCGTTGAGCGACAGACGTCCCGCAAAGTCCACGATAGGACCATTCGACGAGAACTCCGCCAACTCCTCAACGGTAGAGCCTATATCGCCATAACGCTCTATCTGTGACTCCAATACCTCGTATGTCGCCATAGTGTCAGCCTCAGCAGAGTGGGCATTCTCCAAGTCTTTATCACAGTAGAACTTGTATGCCGCCACAAGCGTACGTTGCTCCTTACGGTGGAATATAGTCTGCACGTCGACAAACTTGCGGTTGTCGAAGTTGACATCCACCTCGGCACGCAGGAACTCCTCAACGAGCATCGGCAAGTCGAAACGGTTGGAGTTGAAGCCACCGAAATCGCAACCCTCGATGAAGGTTGCCAACGACTTTGCTATCTGCTTGAATGTTGGCTCGTTCTTAACATCATCGTCGGTGATGCCGTGTACGGCTGTTGCCACCTCTGGGATATGTCGCTCGGGGTTTATGCGTCGTGTCTTCACGACCTTCGACCCGTCGACACCAATCTTTACCATCGATATCTCGACAATACGGTCGTTTGCAACATCCACACCCGTAGTCTCAAGGTCGAAGAATATTATCGGTCTCTTTAGTTTTAAGTTCACAACGAGAATAAATTAGCAATTAGTAAAACGCTTTGTCTTTTTGTCAGGAGACGGTTGGTAAGGGTAGTTAGGGGTTATTAAGGGTTATTAGCGGTTATTAAGGATTGGTTCCCTAAACTCCCTATACTCCCTAATAAAAAGTCGCAGACTTTTAACAGGACATACCTACCCATCTGCACGACCTAATTTCTTGTCAGAAAACTATTCCCACAATAAAGTTATATGCTGAGGCTATTTTGAGGCTACTCGCAGTTTGGCAAAGCGGAGTTTACTCGGCGTAAATGAGCATTTGACAAACAAGGTAGACGCCAAAAGAGCCCAGCAGATGACTTTATATTTAGGCGTTGATCATCATCGGCATAAGAAGCATCAACACATCTGTAGCCTTTTTGTCATCATATACTGGTTTGAAGACACCTGCGCGGGTAGAGTCGGCAAGTTCGATAACTACGGTTGAAGAGTCGATGTTTGATAGAATCTCTACGAGGAATGTAGACTTGAAGCCGATGGTTACTGGCTGACCCTCGTAACTACAAGAGATAGTCTCGTTAGCAGATACTGAGAAGTCGAGATCCTGCGCTGCAAGGCTAATCTTGTTGCCAGCGATATCCATACGGATAAGGTTGGTTGTAGGGTTAGAACATACTGCAACGCGCTTGATACCGTTGACAAGTTCTACGCGGTCCACAAGCACCTTGTTAGGGTTTGCTGATGGGATAACAGCGTTGTAGTTAGGATAGTTACCCTCGATAAGACGGCACACAAACTTGTGGCTCTTAAGCTCGAATGATACGTTCTTGGCATCGAAAGATACGCGGATAGGCTCCTCCTCCTTAAGAAGCACACCCTTGAGTAGGTTTGCAGGTTTCTTAGGAAGGATGAACGATGCATTGAAGTCTACATCTGGACACTCGGCAACAGAGCGTACCAACTTATGAGCATCGGTAGCAACAAAGGTCACCTTACCCTCCTCGAAGTTGAAGTATACACCATTCATCACTGGGCGCAACTCATCATCGGCAGTAGCGAAGATAGTCTTGTTGATACCAGAGATAAGCATATCTACATCAAGCAAGATCTCCTTGCGCTCAGCACCGATAGTCTGCATCGCTGGATAGCTAACAGCACTTGCACCAGGGATAGAGAGCGAACCACTTGCCCAACGTACCTTAATCTCCCAAGTAGAGTCGTTAACGTCGAACTCAAGAGGCATCTCTGGGAACTCCTTGAGTGAGTCGAGCATAAGTTTCGCTGGCGCAGCGATAACACCCTCGCGCTCTACATTGTCGATGTTAAGATGACCTACAAGAGTGGTCTCGAGGTCTGATGTGGTAACTGTAAGCACATTACCCTTAAGTTCGATTAGGAAGTAATCGAGAATAGGGAGTGTGTTTTTGTTGCTGATAACCTTACCAGTTGTTGCAAGCAACGAGAGTAGTGCTGAACTTGATACTGTAAATTTCATAGTTTTTGTTGTTTATATTATTATTACTTATTCGATTTCACGTTATAGTAACTATAACACTGCGAGTTTATCCAAAGCAGTCTCTATCATACGTCGCACGAATGGTTTATAGTCGGTGCAAGCATTCTTGGCTACACGCTGTGCAATGATAGTGCAGATGGTGGCTGCGCGGTGACCCAACAATGCCGAGAGACCTGCAAGAGCCGAACCCTCCATCTCGAAGTTGGTGATGCGACGCTCGCCATATCTGAACGTCTCGATTTTGTGGTTTAGATCCTTATCGTGTGGCGCGATACGCACCCAGCGACCCTGTGGCGCATAGAAACCCGGTGCTGCGATAGTGATACCCTCGCGGGTTACATCCTTGAAGTGTTCGAACAATGTCTTATCTGCATCCACAAAGTATGGCGCAGGGAGTTTCTCATACCAACCAGTATGCTCCGTAAAGGCACGCTCAAGGTCGAGATCACATACAGCATCGCGACCCTCATAGTATGAGATAAGACCATCGAAACCGAGCGACGTGCGCGAGAACACAACCTCGCCAACCTCGATATCCTGCTGAATAGCACCCGACGTACCGAGACGCACGAGGGTCAACTGACGGAACTGCTCCTTGACCTGACGGGTCTCGAAGTCGATATTTGCCAAGGCATCCAACTCGGTAACGCAGATATCTATATTGCCAATACCAATACCTGTAGACATTACAGTCATACGCTTGCCCTTATACGTACCAGTGACGGTCAAAAACTCACGATTTGACACCTCGCACTCCCTTGCATCGAAATACTCGGCAATCATCGACACACGCGCTGGATCGCCCACAAGGATAACAATATCTGCCAACTGCTCGGGTTTCAAATGAAGATGGAAAATAGAACCATCACCATTGATTATCAGCTCAGAAGATGGTATCGTTCTCATATCTTGAAATAATTTAGTTCCTTATTATTTTTAATATTCGCGTAAAATTAGTAATTTTGTCAGAAATAGCAAAACTTTTAGCGACTTTTTAACAAATTATGACACTTATTAAATCCATTTCTGGTATCCGTGGAACGATAGGCGGACAGCAGGCAGATAACCTCACCCCAATCGATGTGGTGAAGTTCACAACAGCATATGCAAGACTCATAAAGGCTAAACACGCTGACAAGCGCATCACCATCGTCGTAGGTCGCGACGCTCGCATTTCGGGTAGTATGGTAGACTCGTTGGTGGAGGGTACGCTTTTAGGTTGTGGTGTAGATGTTATCAACGTAGGTCTATGCACAACACCAGGTACCGAGATGGCGGTTATAACACATAAGGCTGATGGCGGTATCATCATCACAGCATCGCACAACCCACGCCAGTGGAACGCCCTTAAACTCCTAAACGAGCGTGGCGAGTTCCTCAACGATGCCGAGGGTAAGGAGGTGTTGAGTATGGCTGATGACGCGATGTGGGACTACCCTACAATCGACCACATCGGTAAGGTCATCCTCCGCGAGGATTTCAACCCTAAACATATTGAGCAGGTGTTGGCACTCCCATTGGTTGATGTGGAGGCTGTACGCAAGCGCAAGTTTAAGGTTGTGGTAGACGCTGTTAACTCTATCGGTGGCGTTGTCATCCCTGAACTATTGCGCAAACTCGGTTGCGAGGTTGTGGAACTCAACTGCGAGCCTACAGGTGAGTTTGCACACAACCCAGAGCCACTACCAGAGAACCTAACCGAAATCTCGGAGGTTATACGTCGCGAGGGTGCAGATATGGGTATCGTGGTAGACCCAGACGTGGACCGCTTGGCATTTGTAATGGAGAATGGCGAAATGTTTGTAGAGGAGTACACCTTGGTGGCTGTGGCAGACTATGTGCTTAAGCACTCAAAGGGTAACACCGTATCAAACCTTTCATCATCACGCGCATTGAGCGATGTCACCGCCCGCTACGAGGGTTGCACATACTCGGCATCGGCTGTTGGCGAGGTAAACGTGGTAGCCAAGATGAAGGAGGTAGGTGCTGTAATCGGTGGCGAGGGCAACGGTGGCGTTATCTACCCAGAGTTGCACTATGGTCGCGATGCCTTGGTGGGCATTGCTCTCTTTTTGACCTATTTTGCAGGTCTCGATATGACGATGTCGGAGTTGCGTAAGACATACCCTGCATACTATGCGTCGAAGAACAAGATTGAACTTACACCAGAGATTGACGTAGACAAGATTCTATCGACCATAAAGTCAAGATACTCAAGCGAAAGAGTCAACGATATTGACGGTGTAAAGATTGACTTTGCCGAGAACTGGGTACATCTTCGCAAGTCCAACACCGAGCCTATTATCCGCATCTACACCGAGGCAAAAACTATGGCAGAGGCGGATAGTTTGGCGAAGCGATTTATTTCCGAAATAGAACAAATTTGCAAAGCATAATTTTTAGATAATTTCAACTTAAAAACCTTTTAACTATGAAACTTGCAACTGAATACATCGACAAGAACAAGGAGCGTTTCTTGGAGGAGTTGTTCGATCTTCTTCGCATCCCTTCAATCAGCGCACAGCCATCGTTACACAAGAACGATATGGTACGTTGTGCCGAGTGGCTTGCAGCTGCACTTGTAAAGGCTGGTGCTGACCGCGCAGAGGTTATGCCTACAGAGGGTAACCCTGTGGTATATGCTGAGAAGATTATCGACCCTAAGGCTAAGACAGTACTTGTATATGGTCACTACGACGTGATGCCAGAGGATCCTATCGACGAGTGGAAGACAAACCCATTCGAACCAGAGATCAAGGATGGTCGCATCTGGTGTCGTGGTGCTGATGACGATAAGGGTCAGTTATATATGCACGCCAAGGCGTTCGAGGCTATGGTAGCTACAGATACTCTACCTTGCAACGTTAAGTTTATGCTCGAGGGCGAGGAGGAGATTGGTTCTCCAAGCCTATATAAGTTCTGCGCAGACTACAAAAAGTTGCTTAAGGCAGATATCATCCTCGTTTCTGATACCTCGATGATTGGTCTCGACACCCCAACTATCACTGCAGGTCTTCGTGGCTTGACATATATGCAGGTGGAGGTTACTGGTCCAGATAAGGACTTGCACTCTGGTTTGTTCGGTGGTGCTGTAGCAAACCCTGCAAACGTGCTTGCAAAGCTCGTAGCATCGCTTACCGACGAGTTTGGTCGTGTTACTATCCCTGGTTTCTACGATGACGTACGCATCCTTACAGATGCAGAGCGTAAGGCGTTGAACAAGGCTCCTTTCTCACTCGACGAGTACAAGAAGGCTCTCGACCTTGGCGACGTTGCTGGCGAGGTAGACTACACAACTATGGAGCGCACAGGTATCCGCCCATCACTCGACGTTAACGGCATCTGGAGCGGTTACACTGGTGAGGGTACAAAGACTGTTATCCCTTCGAAGGCTTACGCCAAGATATCTATGCGTCTTGTGCCAAATCAGGACTTTAAGAAGATTGCTAAACTCTTCGAGAAGCACTTCAAGAGAATTGCTCCTAAGAGTGTGAAGGTTAAGGTAGACTTCTTGCACGGTGGCGCACCTTACGTTTCGCCTACCGACCTGCCAGCATACAAGGCTGCAGAGAAGGCTGTGGAGACAACATTCGGTGTTACCCCACTACCATTCTACTCTGGTGGCTCTATTCCTATCATCTCGGGCTTCGAGAACATCCTCGGCATCAAGTCAATATTGCTTGGTTTCGGTCTCTCGAAAGATGCTATCCACTCGCCTAACGAGAGCTATGGTCTCGACCAGTTCTACAAGGGCTTGGAGACATTGCCATACTTCTACAAGTATTTCGCAGAGATGAAGTAGCCGATAGCAATAAACCGACAATACCCCTGAAGTACAATATAATAACCTCAGGGGTATTTTTATACTATCTTTCCCTACTATGACCCTAAAACTTCGCATACTTCTTCTAATCACAGCACTCAACATCGGGTGTAGCACAACACCAGATAGCAAACTATACGTTCAACGAGCAACACTCCCCGAAGATGCCACAATCGAGCAGAAGATAGATATAGCATCGCGCGTAGTACCTTCAAAGAGGCAGTTGGCGTGGCAACAGATGGAGTTTACGGCATTCCTCCACTTTGGTATAAACACCTTTACCGACAACGAGTGGAGCGATGGCACGGATAGCCCTACGCTCTTTAACCCTACGGAACTCGACTGCGAGCAGTGGGTGCGCACGCTGAAGGATGCTGGCTTTAAGATGGCAATACTCACAGCCAAGCACCACGATGGCTTCTGCCTATGGCAGACTGCTACAACAGAGTACTCCGTAAAGAGTTCCCCTTGGCGCGAGGGCAAGGGCGATGTAGTGCGCGAACTGAGTGAGGCGTGCAGAAAGCAGGGCTTAAAGTTCGGTGTATACCTTTCACCTTGGGATAGAAATGCCCCTTCGTATGGCGACTCGCCAGCGTACAACAGCCTATTCATAGCACAGCTTAGCGAACTGCTAACAAACTATGGCAGAGTAGATGAGGTGTGGTTTGACGGTGCTTGTGGCGAGGGCAAGAATGGCAAACGTCAGGAGTACGACTGGGAGACGATACTAAACACCATACACACACTACAACCAGATGCTGTGACCGCCATAATGGGCGACGACATACGCTGGGTGGGCAACGAGGGTGGCTTGGGCAGAGCCACAGAGTGGAGCGTAACACCATTTACACCACTATCCTACAGTCACAGCCACGATGCCAACATCGAACTTGACATCGAGGAGATGTCGAAAGATTTGGGTAGTCGCGCACTTATAGCTCGCGCAAAGCAACTATACTGGTACCCATCCGAGGTAGACGTTTCCATACGCCCAGGATGGTTTTACCACACTTGGCAGGATGACAAGGTGCGCACACTTGCAAACCTTGTTGATATATACTTCAACTCGGTGGGATGTAACTCCGTACTATTGCTCAACATACCACCCGACAGGCGCGGTCTTATACACGAGATTGACGCTACGCGCATAAAGGAGTTATCGAGTTACATAGCGCAGATGTATGCCAAGAACTACCTCAGAAACGGTTCGCAGAGATGGCATAGCGAGGAGGGCGAGAGTCGCGAGTTTAGAGTGGATAAGGGCGCAGTGGTCAACACCCTACTGCTTGCGGAGGATATAACACAAGGTCAGCGCGTGGAGAGTTTCAAGGTGGAGGCTCTCATAAATGGCAAGTGGCATCACCTTACCGAAGGCACTACAATAGGCTACAAACGACTGCTACGCTTCTCCGACAGCACACCAAGCAAAATAAGGGTCACCATCACCGCCACGCGAGCAACGGCACATATCTCCGAGATAGGACTATACTATGCCGAACCACTTCTGGACCACACACATACGCCTCGCATTAGCGATATAGCGACAGATGGTTGGATGACCTTAAATCCCGATGCAAAGGATGCCATCGATGGCGACATCACAACTACTTGGCGCACAGAGGGTTTGAGTGCCATTACAGTAGATATGGGTAGTGAGTATGAGATATCTGGTTTCTGCTACGCACCAACAAGCGGGGAGTTATCGGGTACGATATATCGCTACGACTTCTACATAAGCACCGACAACGTAACGTGGCAACGATGCGATGTGAGTGGCGAGTTTAGCAATATAAAGCACAACCCTACACCCTACTACGTTCACTTTGGTACTAACTACAAGGCTCGTTATTTCAAATTAGAGCCATTAGAGGAGATAGAGGGCAGAACATTGACCACAATTGGAGAGATAGGTGTAGTTACAACAAAATAGCACATAGCATCCCCTTATTTGCTATTTTTAACTATCTTTGTACATTAAACAGATACAACTATGGCAGAGATTACAACATACAAGAATATGGTGCAACCCAAGAGCGTGGATTGCACACGCAGAGCATCCATCACAGCAATTATCGGTTATATGCTTGATGTAGCAGGCGAAGATGCTGATAGAAAAGGTTTTGGCATCAGCGCACTCGACAGCGCATCTAACACTTGGGTACTTTCACGCCTTGCCGTAGAGGTTACAGCGCAACCAAAGCAGTACGAGGAGATTGACATCGACACTTGGGTAAACGAGTTCAACCGTCTATCCTCGACCCGTAACTTCCGCATACATCGTGGAGAGGAGTGCGTGGCAAAGGGAGTATCACAGTGGTGTATGCTCAATATGGAGACCCGTCAGGTGGTCGATATGTCGATTCTGAAGGATACATATATGCAGGCTATGGTAGACGAACCATCGCCTATATCTGCGCCAGCACGTCTACGCCCTATCACACCCGTAGGTAGTGCCTCGCGCCCAGTAGTGTATAGCGACATCGACTTCAACCGCCACGTCAACACGCTACGCTACATAGACCTTATCTTCGACAACGTACCATTGGAACTTATCGAGCAGAACAATGGCGTGCGCATTGATATCAACTTCATTGCCGAGGCTCGCTATGGCGAGGTGTTGACCATAGGCTGGAGCAACGAAGGCAATGTATGGAGTTTCGAGATTTCATCATCGGCAGATAAGGTGTTGTGTCGCGCAAAGGTAGAGTTTAAATAGCATCGTACGGTGGAGCGAGAGAGAATAAAAATAGCGATTGTAGGACCTGCACACCCATATCGTGGCGGACTTGCTACAATAATGGAGAGTATGGCACGCGAGTTTCAGTCGCGTGGCTATGATGTTGACATCCTTACATTTACGTTGCAGTACCCATCGTTTCTATTCCCTGGCAAGAGCCAGACGGTGGATACCCCACCCCCCATCGACCTACGTATACGTCGCAGAGTGTCGACCATAAACCCATTATCGTGGTTTAGCGTTGGTATGGAACTACGCAAGGCACGCCCCGATATCGTGCTGATGAAATACTGGACACCCTTTATGGCACCTTGCTTTGGCAGCATAGCACGCCTTGCGCGTAGCAATGGTCACACGAAGGTGATATGCCAGATAGACAACGTAGAGCCTCACGAACACCACATCACAGACAAACCTTTCAACCGTTACTACCTGAACTCGGTTGATGGATTTATATATATGTCGGAGCAGGTGCATAGCGAACTTAAGGAGTACACCACCGCCCCTGCGCTATTCTCTCCACACCCTATGTTCGAGAACTTCGGTGAGCGTGTTGAGCGCGATGTGGCATATAAGGAGTTGGCACTCGACCCTAATGTGCGCTACGCTATGTTCTTTGGTCTTATACGCGACTACAAGGGTTTGGATACACTCCTTGAGGCGTGGGCGAAGTTCCGCAGAGAGGGACATAAACTCCTTATCGCGGGCGAGTTCTACGCGTCTAAAGATAAGTATATGGCTCTGATAGAGCGTCTTGGCTTGGAGAGGGATATCATACTACACGACTACTTCATCCCCGACGATAAGATTAAGCACTACTTTTCGGTTGCCGACTGCGTGGTGCTACCATATAAGACTGCGACGCAGAGTGGCGTGACGCAGATATGCTACAACTTCTGCACACCCGTTATAGTTACCGACGTGGGAGGTCTTGCCGAGATTGTCCCCGATGACCGCGTAGGATATGTGTGCGAGCCGTCTGTTGATGGTGTTGCAGATGCCTTGGAGCGCATCTACGAGGGAGATAACCTCACACACTTTGCGGAGAATATGACCGAGGAGCGCAAACGATTCTCCTGGAGCGCGATGTGCGACGCGATAGAGAGTCTATATTCTAAACTGAAAGATGAAAAGTGAAAACGGAAAAGTAAGGTGTCTGCGACGCGTATTTATAAAACTTATGCGAAGCATACCTTACTTTTCAGTTTTTAGTTTTCAGTTTTTACTTTAAAATGGTCTCCTCTTCCGATACTTGGATACACTCGATACCCACACGTTTTAACAACTGCACGCCATCATCGTTGCGGTAGGGGTCGGCATATACTACGCGACGTATACCCGCCTGAATGATTAGTTTGGCGCACTCTATGCAGGGCGAGGCGGTGACATAGAGAGTAGAGCCATCGCAGTTGTTGGCACTCTTGGCAACCTTTGTGATAGCATTAGCCTCTGCGTGAAGAACATATGGCTTTGTCTTGCCCATATCATCCTCACATACATTCTCGAAACCCGCAGGTGTGCCGTTGTAGCCGTCGGATATAATCATATTATCCTTCACGAGCAACGCACCCACCTTTCTGCGCTCGCAGTATGAGTTCTCCGCCCATACACGCGCCATCTGAAGATAACGCAAATCAAACTGACGCTGTTTCTGCTCTTTATAACCCATATAATCAATTAGTAATTAGTAAAAGGCAAAGCCCTATATAAAGTGAAAACTGAAAGGTGAAAACTGAAAAGTAAGGTGTCTGCGACGCATATAAAATTCGCACAAGCGCACCTTACTTTTACTTCATTTAGCCCCACGACCAAATTTCCTATCAGAAGTAAAGTTATATGCTGAGGCTATTTTGAGACTACTCGCAGTTTGGCAAAGCGGAGTTTACTTGGCGTAAATGAGCATTTGACAAACAAGGTAGACGCCAAAAGAGTCCAGCAGATGACTTTACCACAACCCAATTTCTTGTCAGAAGGATTCAGAGCGTAAAGTTATATGCTGAGGCTATTTTGAGGCTACTCGCAGTTTGGCAAAGCGGAGTTTACTTGGCGTAAATGAGCATTTGACAAACAAGGTAGACGCCAAAAGAGCCCAGCAGATGACTTTACTTTACATTTTGCCGTGGCAATGCTTATACTTCTTACCCGAACCACAAGGACAAGGATCGTTGCGACCTACGGTCTTGTCGACCTTGATAGGTGCGGTCTTGCCACGCTCGCCCTGACCTGCCTGCGCTGCGGCTGCCATACGTGATGCCTGTAGTTTGTTGACATCGACTTTTGACTTCTGCTCGCGGGCGTTCTGCATACTCTCAGGGTTGTTAGAACGCACTGGGAGGTATGCCTTGTTGATAAGGGCAAGAACATCGCGGTTGATATCCTCGAGCATCTTTGAGAAGAGCTGGAAGGACTCAAGTTTGTAGATAAGGAGTGGATCCTTCTGCTCGTAGGTAGCATTCTGCACGCTCTGACGGAGGTCATCCATCTCGCGGAGATGCTCACGCCAAGCATCGTCGATAGTGGTGAAGAGTGCCACCTTGGCAAACTCACGATATATCTCTGCGCAGTCTGTATCCTTGCACTTGTGCAACTCCACAGGGATGGTGTACTGTAGGCGACCATCGGTAAGAGGGAATGCCACACGACGATTCATATTGTCGGCACTCTCCGAGTAGAGATGTTGCATTGTTGGGCGTACGATATCGGCAATAGCCTTTGCCTTACGCTCGTATAGCGCAGTGAGGTCGGCAACGATAGCCTCGATAATCTGCTTTGGCTTCATAGCGTCGAACTGCTCCTCGAGGATAGTGGTGTCGAGAGCAACCTCGCGCATAAGGTCGAACTTAAACTCCTCGAAACTGCAACCCTCGTGCGACTCCACGAACTTGATAGCGTAGTCGTAGCGTAGGTTGTTCATATCGATATCGATACGCTCGCCATAGAGGGCGTGACGACGGCGTGTGTAGATAACCTCACGCTGTGAGTTCATAACATCATCGTACTCCAACAAACGCTTACGCACACCGAAGTGGTTCTCCTCAACCTTCTTCTGCGCGCGCTCGATAGCCTTAGTCATCATACCTGCCTGGATAACCTCACCCTCCTGGATGCCCATCTTGTCCATCATAGCAGCGATGCGATCAGAACCGAAGAGGCGCATAAGTTTATCCTCCAACGACACGAAGAACTGCGACGAGCCTGGGTCACCCTGACGACCTGCACGACCACGCAACTGGCGGTCTACACGACGACTCTCGTGACGCTCAGTACCGATGATAGCCAAACCACCGCGCTCCTTAACCTCTGGCGTAAGTTTGATATCGGTACCACGACCTGCCATATTGGTAGCGATAGTAACCTGACCACTGCGACCAGCCTCGGCAACAATCTGCGCCTCGAGTTGGTGCTGTTTAGCATTGAGGACATTGTGCTTGATGCCACGAATCTTGAGCATACGGCTCAACAACTCCGATATCTCGACAGAGGTAGTACCCACCAATACTGGGCGACCATCGTTCACCATCTTCTCAATCTCGGCAATCACAGCATTATACTTTTCGCGCTCGGTCTTATATACCATATCCTCGCGGTCATCGCGGATAACCTCCTTGTTGGTAGGGATTACCACAACGTCGAGTTTGTAGATACTCCAGAACTCCGATGACTCGGTCTCGGCAGTACCTGTCATACCCGCAAGTTTGTGGTACATACGGAAGTAGTTCTGAAGGGTGATGGTAGCGAAGGTCTGCGTAGCATCCTCGACTTTAACGTTCTCCTTCGCCTCGATAGCCTGATGCAGACCATCCGAGTAACGACGCCCCTCCATAATACGACCTGTCTGCTCGTCGACAATCTTAACCTTGCCTTCGATAAGCACATACTCTACCTCCTTCTCGAACATAAAGTATGCCTTGAGCAACTGATTCATAGTGTGTACGCGGTCAGCCTTGATAGAGTAATCGGCAAGAAGCGCATCCTTCTTCTGTGCGCGCTCCTCCATCGACATCTCCTTGTTCTGCTCCATCTCGGCAAGACGCGCGCCAATATCTGGAAGCACGAAGAAACCCTCCTCACCAAAACGCTTCGAGGCTACCTCGTGACCCTTATCAGTCAAGATTAGGGAGTTTAATTTCTCATCGTGAACAACGAAGTTGTCGTCGGTAATCTCGTGCATACGACGCTCGTTGTCCTGCATATAGATGTTCTCGGTCTTCTGCAACAACACCTTAACACCTGGCTCCGAGAGGAACTTAATCAACGCCTTATACTTTGGCATTGCCTTGTGGGCGCGAAGAAGGAGTTTACCAGCCTCCTCCATCTGACCCTCGTTGTAGAGACGCTTTGCCTCGGCAACATCCGTAGACGACATCTTGCTCTGAAGGTCGTAGATATACTTCGCAGCAGGCTGATACTCGGCATACAACTGGTCGCTACCCTTTGGCACTGGACCAGAGATGATAAGCGGTGTACGAGCATCATCGATAAGCACCGAGTCGACCTCATCGACAATAGCGAAGTGGTGCTTGCGCTGTACCAAGTCCTTTGGTGCTGATGCCATATTATCGCGCAAGTAGTCGAAACCGAACTCGTTGTTAGTACCGAAGGTGATATCTGCGTTATATGCTCTGCGACGCTCCTCCGAGTTAGGGCGTGTGTTGTCGATACAAGCCACCGACAAGCCGTGGAACTGATACATAGGACCCATCCACTCGGCATCACGACGTGCCAAGTAGTCGTTTACGGTAACGACGTGTACGCCCTTATGCGCCAAGGCGTTGAGGAATACTGGGAGTGTAGCCACGAGGGTCTTACCCTCACCCGTAGCCATCTCGGCAATACGACCCTTGTGGAGTACCACACCACCGAACAACTGTACGTCGTAGTGTACCATATCCCATTTAATGGTGTTACCACCCGCTGTCCACTGACTGCTATAGATAGCCTTGTCGCCCTCGATACGCACCAAGTCGCCACGCTCTGTAGCGAGGTTGCGGTCGAAGTCGTTGGCTGTAACCACCACCTCATCGTTCTCGGCAAAACGACGCGCTGTATCCTTCATAATGGCAAAAGCCTCTGGAAGTATCTCCTCGAGTTTCTGCTCGATCTTCTGGTCGATACGCTTTGTAGTGTCGTCGATATCCTTCGATAGACGCTCCTTATCCTGAAGCGATATCTCTGGTTGCTCGAGGGTAGCCTTGTTCTTTACGATGCGAGCCTCATCCTCGGCGATAAAGTCGGCAATAGCCTTGCTCAACGCCTGCGAACGCTCACGAAGTTCATCGTTCGAGAGTTTCGAGATGGAAGGATATATCTCCTTAATTTTCTCAACGTAAGGCATAATCTCCTTACGGTCCTTATCGACTTTAGAGCCGAAGAATAGTTTAATTACTTTTGATAAAATATCCATATCTTTAGTCTTAATTTCGTTATTTCGCCATTAAAAACAGTTGTTATCACCTATATAAATAAGCATAACGCGCAAAGATAGTAAAAAAAAGTGAAAATTAAAAGAGGCTAACGCAAAAAGTAGATGGCACGGGGAATGATCGAGGCTTTGTTTATCAGGAGATAGCGGACATTGTGGCAGTCTCCAAGATATCTGCTATCATTGTTAACTTTCACCTCAACGGTCTGGTGCGCTTCGCAATAATGGATTTTAAAAAGTCGCAGACTTTAACCATTACTAATTACTAATTACTCACTACTAATTAACAAAAAGGCATCCCCGAAGGAATGCCCATTACTAATTGTCGTCACTATCTATGCATTGGCATTGGTGGACGACCAAAGGCAGGTGCGCCTGACTTGACATCCATACCCTCATACTTCGACATATCCTTTGTAGCGTTCTTGCCGAAGTAGCGGAGGTTGTAGTTGAACTGAACGGTAAAGTAGCGACCTACAACACTATTCCAAGCATTCTGCGTATATCCGCTACCTACGGTGCGCACAAAGGCATTGTTCTGGTTGAACATATCGTTCACACCAACAAGCACCTCACCCAACTGATTCTTAAACAATTTCTTACCAAGATAGAAGTTACAGATTAGGAAGTCCTCGTTATACTCATCTGTCAAGCCAACATACTGATTATAGTTAGCAGCAGCTGTTACACTAAAGCCCTTCCAGAACACCCATTTAAGCGTACCTGATGCAGTATGGCTGAAGTACTGATTATTCTTACTGCGCAACGCCAACGACTGTGTAGCGTTGTTATACGCGCCATTCCACTGCAACGTGAAGTCGATGTTCTCCGAAATGTTACTACCAAGCGATACGGTGGCATCGTAACCCATATTATTCGTAAAGTTGGTCTTGCCGTCAATCATAGATGGTGTCTTCGACCAGTTAGCACCCACCATCACGTTAAGGTTACACTTTATAGGCGTAACAGGGAAACCATAACTAACGTGTGTACGCAAGTTAGCATAGCCATCCATATTCTCGTAGGTGCTGTACTGCAATGGGTTATACACATTGCCATCAACCTCTATCGACTTATTATAGAAGATAGACTGACCGATGTAGTTCTGCGTAAACTGTGTAGAGAACATCCACATAAAGGTGCGACCCTTCTCTATATTCGAGCGCACATAGTGGAAGTTGATGCGGTGGTTATACGACGACACCAACTCCTTGTTACCCTGCGAGATATACTGCACATTAGTAAGGTCTGGCACCTCCTGAAGGTTACCCACATTTGGGTTTTGGGTATATGAACTTACAAAGACGCGGATGGTATTCTGTGGGTTGAACGCCACATTTGCCATAAAGAAGTAGGTCACGTTGTCAAAGTCACGCGAAATCTCCTGACCCTTTGCCATAGCATCAAGGAACGAGTGCTGGTAGTAGACATTAGCCACAACGGTATTACGACCCTTGGCATAGCGGTAACCAGGACCTACACGATGTTCAGTGCTTGTAGAGGTCGTATATGACGATAGCGACTGGTTTGGCTCCTTGCCAGCGATATCGTAGAGGTCGTTATCGGTGATATAGGCTCTCTTGTCGAGTTGCTGGTCCTCGTACTCCATACGATACTGCATACTCAACTGCGAAGTCTTCGATATAGGTTCGGTATAGGTAAGGCTTACGCGCATATCATCCTCGCCCTGCACGCTCTCGGAGTGTACATACTGCGGTGCTGGCGTAGTGCCATTGTAGAGTGTCGAGAAACTATTGGTCCACGAATCGGGTGTCTGACGTGTACCATAGCGACCATCTACGGTGAGGGTACGACCAGGCTTGCCCAACTTAACGCGGTACTGCAAGAACTCGCTGAAGCGGAAGGCGCGCGACTCTGCATCCGAGCCACTATACAGCATCTCATATGGCAGACCCATCTTCTCTGCGCTCTCGCCCGAGAGTTCGCCATACTCTTGGCGGTAAGGGTTGTTACCTTGGAAACTGAGGTTTGTGCGCGACATAAGCGACATATTGTCGTTAATCTTCCAGTCAAGACGCGCATTTAGTCGGTGGTTGTAGTTGAAAGTCTCCGACTCACCCTCCTTAATCTCGTAGTCCTCGGGCGAAGGTGTGTAGTACCAACGCTCCGTAATGCTCTTATTCTTGGTATCGGTTTGATTGTAGAAGTACGAACCGTTTAGTTTAACCTTATCGTTCTCGCCCCACGAATTAGAGTACTGCGTACCTATAGATGCCACCTGAGCAACACCACTCTGTGGGCGCACCATATAGCGACCTACACCGCGACCACCACCAGGACCGTGGCCACCGCCACCTCCCGTAACACCGAGGATATCCTCGAACGAGAAGTTCTGCTGGTTGACATTGTTAAAGAGACCAATAACCGACAAGCGAGAGTTGCCGTTAAACACATTGACGTTACCGCCAAAGTTATACTTATGGTGTGAGGTAACCTCATCAACCTTTGGCTGATAGGTCTCCTTATCTACGAAGTTCAACTCCGCTGGCGAGCCGTCGATATCAGGCTGGTAGCCATAGCCACCATACAACTTACCGAAGAGACCCTGACGCATATTCTCCTTGGTTACAATATTGATAGCCTTATAACCCTCGCCATCATCCATACCCGAGAACTCGGCATTGTCCGACAACTTATTGAATACCTCGATACGGTCTACCGACTGCGCAGGGAGCGAGTTAAGAGCCGTAGATACATCCTCGCCGAAGAACTCCTTACCATCGACAAAGATTTTCTTTACCTGCTCGCCCTGTGCCTCCACCTGACCATTCGAGATGGTGATACCAGGCATCTTCTTCAACAGACCCTCAACATCGGCATCCGAAGCCACCTTAAAGGCAGCCGCATTGTAGGCTACAGTATCGCCATTCTGCGAGGTACGCAACGCCTGCACCTCCTTAACAACAGTCTCAATAGCGACACCCTCCTGCAAGGCAACATTGCCGAGATTGGTGTTTGCAGAGTTGTGGTTGATATGCTTCTTCACGGTGGTGTAACCGATAAACGACACCGTAATGTCGTACTCGCCATACTCCACACCAGTAACCGTAATCGCACCATTAGCACCCGATACCGAGTGACGACGCTTATCCGTTACGGGGTCTATAACCTCAAGCACCGCACCGATAACGCCCTCGTTGGTCTCGGCATCTATGATGCGTGCTGTAATCTTTCCCGACTGAGCCATTGCTGGGAGCGCGAGGCACATCATCGCAAATACTAAAAATATTCTCTTCATCCTTCTGATATTATTTACACCTTTTCGCTTGCGAAAATAATACTTTAATTTGACATACACCACTATCCGTCGGTCAAACGCCCAAATATAGGGGTCAACCGCCATTTACAGCGTCTGAAGCCACTGCTTGAACTCTGGGACACGCGCCTTGGAGATGATTATGCGCTCGGGAGTCTCCACCACAAGGTTTAGTGCCAAGCGGTTGCCAAACCATACAGCAATATCCTTGACGGCACCTCGTGAGACGATAAACTGACGGTTTGCCCTGAAGAACTTACCATCCGATAGTTGCTGTTGCAACGCCTCGAGACTCTTATCCACAGGGTAACTCTCGCCCTTGAGCGTAGTCAGCGTAACACGCTCATCGCAGGTATAGAAGAACGCCACATCCTCCATATTCACTGGGATAATCTTATCCTTATACCTCACGAGCATAGTCTGTGTCGAGGCACTCTGCACCGCTGTAGCCACCCTATCACGCCCTATGCGCTGTTGCTCGCGCTCCGAGGCTGTGAGTCTGTGTAGTTTATCCAGCGCACGACGCAGATCCTCCTCCTTATATGGCTTTAGCAGGTAGTCGATGCTATTGACCTTAAATGCCTCAAGAGCATACTCGTTATATGCCGTAGTGAAGATTATCGGGATATCTATCTCCACGCTCCTGAATATGCGGAACGAGTCGCCATCGGCAAGGTGTATATCCATAAATACAATATCGGCACTCGGCTTCCCAGAGAAGAACTCCACAGCCTCCTCTACCGACTCCAGCACCGCCACTACCTCGACATCGCCCACCACGGTAGCGAGCATACTGCGTAGGTTTACCACCGCAGCGGTCTCATCCTCAACGATAATTACCCTCTTCATCACTTACCCGTTTTTTCTAATGGCAGGCGCACCATAAAATGCTCACTGCTATCTATAACCTCAATATCGCGTCCCGACACTATCTGCCAGCGACTGCGTAGATTCTGTAGTCCTATACCCGTAGATGGCTCCACGTCGAGTTTCGCGTGCTTCTTATTCTCCACCTCAAGCACACCATCCACAACCCTAATCGCCACACGCAGAGGGTTTTTCGAGGTTATGGTGTTATGCTTTACGGCATTACCAATAAGTGGTTGCAATGACAGCGCAGGCAGTGTCCACGATAGATACTCCTCCTTAATATCGAAATCGAAGAACAACTTATCCTCGTAGCGTATCTTGAATAGATAGGCATACGCCTCGGCAAAGGCTATCTCCTCGCGTAGTGTGGTCACGCTACTCTGACCATTTTGTATAATGTAACGGAAGGTGTAGGATAACTGGTCGATATACTCCAGCGCACGATCGTTGTCCTGCTCGCGCACCAACATCGATAGCGAGTTCAGGGAGTTAAAGAAGAAGTGCGGGTTTATCTGACCCATAAGCATATCGTAGCGCGTAGCGAGATTCTCGGTCTTAAGACGTTCGTTCTCTACAACCATCTTCTGACGTTGCTTGAGCAACATATACAACCTCGCATACAAGAGCGTCACCGCCAACATAAAGGAGCACTTAGTAAGCACTATGAGGTATGTAGCATCGCGAGGGTCACTCTGTAGGAAGAATACTATACGCATAATACCATCCTTGAATGCCACCACAGGGGCGAAGAACATCGCCACCACAGCAATTAGTATCACAAGGAGTATGCGACGTATAAAGCGACGATTGCTATACTCGCCATCTGCCGTAGCCGAGGTAAGCAGTAACAACATCACAAAGGATATTATAGCGTAGTATAGTATCTGCCATATAAACTCCACCACCCTGCTCGGACGGTCGTATATGGTGTCTATGTCGAACTTCTCGCCATTGCGCATATAGACTCTGTCGAGTCGCGGATGTGCGCGCTTTGCCAACTCATCATCGCCCACTTCGCGAGTGCTGAAGTTGAGCCTGTCGCCCTCCATAAGTTTATGTGTACGCACCTGCCACGCAGTCACATAGACGCTATCCGCCATCTCGCAGTCACAGATGATATATCCGTGCATATCATCCGAGATGTGAAGCACGCCATTGCTATGTTCGTTCTGCTCTGTAGCCCCCACATTGCGTTGCGCCATACCACGATCTGTGATAATCGGCAATAGCAAATATGAGAAGTTAATCACAAGACTCAACACCACCGCAGCAAAGAGGTGGATAAGGATATTGTTTTTTGCTCGTATCAATGTAAAATATTAACGGAGATTAAGGGTTATTAAGGGTTGTTAAGGGTGATTAAGGGCAATTTCCTAAACTTTCTAAATTCCCTACAGCTTTAGCTGTCGCTTGGAACAAGCGAAACAAGAACCAACTTTTATGTCTCTGTAAAGTTATATGCTGAGGCTATTTTGAGGCTACTCGCAGTTTGGCAAAGCGGAGTTTACTAAGCGTAAATGAGCATTTGACAAACAAGGTAGACGCCAAAAGAGCCCAGCAGATGACTTTACAGAACAAGAAATTACTTATACCAAGAGGCATAAGTACAGTAGTCTCTTGCCGTACGCTTGATAATCTCGTCGCGCTGCTCGGGTGTTACATCCTTAACCTTCTTTGCGGGAACACCTGCATATACTGAATAAGGCTCGAGTTTCTGATTTGAGAGGACGAGGGCGTTGGCAGCAACGATACAGCCAGTGCCTACAACAGCGTTGTCGAGGATGGTAGCACCCATACCGATAAGGCAGTTGTCCTCGATGATACCGCCGTGAATAATAGCGTTGTGACCTACTGATACATAGTCGCCAATGTGTGTCTGTGATGGGTTTTTAGAGCCATCATATAGGGTGTGGATAACCACGCCATCCTGAATATTGGTGTTGTTGCCGATGGTGATTGCATTAACATCGCCACGAAGCACTGCATTATACCAGATTGAGCAGTTCTCGCCAATCTTTACATTACCGATTACGGTGGCATTCTCTGCCAACCAAGTATCGTTACCAATCTCTGGCGTGTAACCACGCACCTCTCTAATTAAAGCCATAGTATTCTGTAAATTAAGTTATGGGATGTTCTATAAATTAGTATAAAAGTTTTCGTTGTTTCGGAAATTCTATTTCGGTTGCTTTTGTGCCTATTTCGACATCTCCCTTATTATTTCTCGTTATGTTTTGCCTCATTCCAGTAACCGTCCATCTCCTCGAGAGTCATCTCGCTAAGGCTCTTGCCCTGCTCCTCGGCACGTTGCTCTATGTGGTTGAAGCGACGTATAAACTTCTTATTTGTGCGCTCCAACGCACCCTCTGGGTCGATGCCATAGAGTCGACAAGCGTTTATAAGGGCGAAGAAGAGGTCGCCTATCTCGTCGGTAAGACGCTCCTTATCCTTTGCCTCTATCTCGGCATCTACCTCGCCAAGTTCCTCTTTAACCTTGGTCCATACATCCTCGCGCTTCTCCCAGTCGAAGCCTACAGCAGCCGCCTTCTCGCCCACACGGAAAGCCTTAACCATAGCGGGCAACGACACTGGCACACCGCCCAAAGTACCACTCTTGCGCTTCTTCTTGCGTAGTTTCAACGCCTCCCAGTTCTGCTTCACCTCCTCGGGGGTGTCGGCGTGAATATCGCCATAGACGTGTGGGTGGCGATATATCAGTTTGTCGCATACAGCATTAGCGACATCGGTATAGTCGAATGCACCCTGCTCATCGCCAAGTTTAGAGTAGAAGGCAACGTGAAGAAGCAGGTCACCCAACTCCTCCTTTATACCCTCCATATTCTTATCTGTGATGGCATCAGCAAGTTCGTAGACCTCCTCGATGGTATTATTTCTCAACGTGTCGAAGGTCTGCTCCCTATCCCAAGGGCACTCCCTGCGCAACGTATCCATAACCTCCAAGAGGCGTGCTGTAGCCTTTTCAGCCTCGTTCATATTCATATCTCTACTGTTTTGGATTAATCCTTCTAAATGGTAGTTTCAGCACCCCGAAGAATGCCTCGCCAAAGATGCCTGACGACATTTTTGATATTCCCTCCTCGCGGTCGACAAAGATTATCGACACCTCACCGATGCTAAAGCCAAGTCGCCACGCTGAGTACTTCATCTCTATCTGGAAGCCATAGCCATTCATCGCTATGGCATCGAGGTCGATACGCTCCAACACCTCACGACGGTAACCCACAAAGCCCGCTGTAGCATCACACACAGGCATACGGGTAACGATACGCACATATTTAGATGCGAAGTAGGACATCAGCAATCGCCCCATAGGCCAATTCACAACATTCACACCCTTGCAGTAACGCGAACCTATAGCCACATCCCTATTATCGAGCATTGCATCCAAGCGCGCAAGGTCATTAGGGTTGTGCGAGAAGTCGCAGTCCATCTCAAAGATGCGGTCGTAGCCTCGCTCTAAAGCATACTTAAAGCCTGCAATGTAGGCAGTACCGAGACCTAACTTGCCACTACGCTCAATCATAAAGAGACGCTCGGCAAAGTTCTTCTGCTTCTCCCTTACAATGTCGGCAGTGCCGTCGGGCGAGCCATCATCTACAATAAGCAGGTCATAAAGACCCTTGAGTCCCATAACCGTATCTATCATTTTTGCGATGTTCTCCCTCTCGTTGTATGTTGGAATTATTATCAGTCTTCTCATTATATCATATCCTTAAATTCGCGGTTGCCAAATATATAACGCAATACTATCGAGCCAGAGTATATACCTCGCACTTTTGCCTTGCGCACTACCGCCTTACGCTTTAGCGACAATGCCTTATGCCACTTTATAAACTCCCACCACGCCTTCACTACGCTCCACGACATATGAGGTCTTATGGTAAGCAGATATGCCACTGCCTCCGCCATATCGGTAAATGGGCGCACCACAGCCACCACAATACGCTGTAGCGGTGTAGAGCATTTATAGAGCATAGCAAGGTTATTTCTATGGTTTAGATATACCTTGCGTGGCGATGCAGGCAGTGTGCCACCACCGAGGTGGTAGACCTTTGAGCGAGGCTCTATCATCACGCGCCAACCGCTAAGTTGCATACGCCACTGGAGGTCTATCTCCTCCATATGGGCGAAGAAATCGGCATCGAAGCCTCCTAACTCGCGGAACACTTCGCTACGGCAACACATCGCCGCTCCCGATGCCCAGAATATATCTCTACTATCGTCATACTGACCATTGTCGCGCTCCACCGTAGAGAGTATTCTACCGCGACAGAAGGGATAACCCAAGTAGTCTATAAAACCTCCCGAAGCACCTGCATACTCGAACTTATCGCGCTCGGTATCGGAGAGTAGTTTAGGTGCTACAACCGCCACATCGGGGTTGGTATCCAACACCTCCACAAGGGGTTGCCACCACCCTGCTGTAACCTCCACATCGGAGTTAAGCAAAAGATAATACTGTGCATCAACCTCTTGCAAAGCGCGGTTATATCCCTCGGCAAAGCCATAGTTTCTATCGAGACGTACCACACGCAACTGGGGATAGACCATCCTAAGCCACAGAATCGAGTCATCCGTAGAGCCATTATCTGCCACTACGACCTCGACATCCTCGCCCACGGTATGTTCCACAACACTCGGAAGATAACGCTCCAAGTGCTTGCGTCCGTTCCAGTTAAGTATTACTACGCTCAGTTTTGCCATAGTCGCTATATCTACTCCTCGTCGTCGCTCTCCACGCTACGTTTAGCATCGTATCCCTCGACAACAATCACAAACTCACCCTTTGGCTCGTGATCCTTGAAGTGTGCAATAACCTCCGTAACCGTACCACGCACCGTCTCCTCGAATTTCTTGGTTATCTCACGCACCACAGCCACACGACGCTCCACACCAAAGGTCTCGGCTATCTGCTCCAAGCACTTAACCACGCGGTATGGCGACTCGTAGAAGATGACGGTGCGACTCTCTGTAGCAAGTTCCTGAAGACGCTTCATACGTCCCTTCTTCTGCGGTAAAAAGCCCTCGAAGCAGAAACGGTCGCAAGGGAAGCCACTCTGCACAAGTGCTGGTATCAGAGCCGTAGCACCTGGAAGAGTCACAATATCTATACCCTCCTCCACGCACTTACGCACAAGCAGGAAGCCTGGATCCGAGATACCTGGTGTACCAGCATCCGACACCAAAGCCACATCCTTACCCGCAGCTATAGACTCTGCCACGCGACCTACCGTTGCGTGCTCGTTGAACTTATGGTGCGAATGCATAGGCTTCTCGATACCGAGGTGGCGCAAGAGGTGCGATGTAGTTCGAGTATCCTCAGCAAGGATGAAATCTACCTCCTTAAGCACGTTTATCGCTCTAAGGGTTATATCTTCAAGGTTGCCAATCGGTGTTGGCACAATATATAGTTTTGCCATACTATGCTAACTTACGCTCAATAAGTGAAACAAGGAGTTTTGCCGCCTCCAAATCGGGATTCCAACGGAAGTTCTCGACAATGTAGATGATACACTCATCAAGATCCTCAAACTCATCGAGCGTGTCGATTGTAGTCTCATAACGCTCGGCATCGCCACCAAAGAGGTCGCGTATCATAAGGAACTTATCATTTAGACCTATCGCCTGACGTAGTGCTGTGATACGGTTAAATGGAGTTGTAGAGATATCCTCCTTTGCCATCTTATCCGCCAAGGTCTTAACCTCGCCAAACGAGTCACCCAAACGCTGTTGCGAATGCGAAGCAACAACATCCGCTACCGATGGAGCCTCCACCTTCGTAACGGTCTCCGCTACGGGCGCACTCTCTACTGCCTTTGGCTCTGCCTTTTGAGGCTCTGCATAGGTCTGCACTGGGAGAGGATTATCGCTGTAGAGCGATATCATCTTACGACGCGACTTCGAGCGCACTGGAATATCGCTTAGATCAAACAGACCCGCACCTACCGACTTTGGTTCCTCTACTACTGGCTCTGGAGTTGGCACTGCGACTGGTTCAACCAATGGCTCTGGAGTTGGCTCTACAACTACTGGCTCGATGATTGACTCTGCGATTGACTCTGCGATTGACTCTGCGACTGGCTCAACCACTGACTCTGCGACTGACTCGGTAGTAGTCTCTGCATCCTCCTCGCTATTTTCGCTATTATCCAAAGACTCTGCACTCTCCTCGCTACTCTCCGAAGCCTCTCCGACAACCTCCTCGGCAGTCTCAACGTCGACTATTTCCTCCGTTACTGCGGGTTGCTCCTTCGATGGCTCATCATTAAGACCAAGCAGGGCATCGATATCCAACGCATCGTAGAAGGTCTCAACAAATGCCACCTCTGGGACTACAGCCTCCGTCTCGGGCATCTGCTCACGCGCCTCTACCACCTCTTCGCGCGCCTCTACATCTGCAACCTCTACCTCGCCCTCATCGCTATCTGCCTCGACAACAAGGAGCGCATCATATATAGTTCGCAACTCTCCAAGCGCGATATCTCGCTCTATCTGTGGCACACCATTCTCGCCCTTCCAACTATCCACGATAGTGGCAACGCGCTTTAATCTCTCTGTTATAGTTTTACAATTCATATTCGTTAGTGTATAATCGTACCAAAGGTACGAAAAAAATATCAAACATCAAAAACATAACCACAAAACTTACCACCACAAACGAAAAGAGGTTATCTGACCATTTAGTCAAATAACCCCTTACACGTTAAAGTATGGATAACACTAATCTACCATCTCATCAGTCTCATCCACCCAAGGTACCGACTTCATATCGGCAGTAGTAAGAGCCTCTACCTGTGCATCGGTAAGTAATGCATTCTCGCCATTCTTAAATACGATATCGTTGATAGAGCTAATTGTAAGCTGATATGAGGCGTAGTCGTCGGCATTACCCGCATAGGTTGACTTCTGCGCATAGATACCGTAGATAGCCGTAATAGTAGCAATCTCGCCATCCTTACATACGTTCTGACGAGCAAAGCGCGAGTAACCGCTGGTACGAAGCGCATAGACACCATTGGCAGAACATACGGTAGCCTCTGGATTGTAGGTAAAGCATACCGAGCCATAGAGACTGCGACCTGTAACATCCTCCTTATACGCCCAATGATACCAACCCTTTGAGACTGTTGGACGAGGATCTGTATACAACCAACTTGGATAGATATTCTCAAACGAACCACTCTTCAAGCCTGGGTTTGTATATACCACTGGCTCAAGAATCTGATGACCATCCTCGTTAAGGTCATTTACACCGTCGCCATCCTTATCAACTGGACCATATACAACGTGACCATTCTCATCAAACTTAAACGATGGCACACCTGCATAGTGGCACTGCAAGTCCTCAAAGCGCATCAAGCGACCAAACATCAACTCACGCTGTGGCATCTCAAAGTACTTGTTGCCCTGTGCATCAGCCGTACCGTAGAACTTACCTGCAAGTTTAACCATTGAAGGTGTAAATACCTCCTCATAGTTATCAGGCGTTACGGTAATGATATCTACGCTAACAGGAGAACGCTGCCACTCGTAGTAGTCGCCAACCTTCAACTCGCCAGCACTCTGACCCGCAAAAACGTGCTGATCTACCTGACTCTGAAGCTCAAGGTTTGAGTTAGCATAGTACTTATGCTCTGGCACCTTGTTATACGACTCTGATGGAGGTCCACCCAACGACAACATCATACGGTAGTTACCAAGATATAGACCTGTAAGGCGAACATATACCCATCGACCCTTCTTATACTTAAGACCTACGTTATTGTTGAGTTTTAGCTCAATACCCGAAGTCTCATCCTGAATATAGAGCGACTTGTAGATATTACCCTCGTTATCATCAGAGGTAACCTTACCCTTGATAAATACATCGTGACCAACAAAGGCATCCTCACCGATAAGGAGTGACTTGGTGTTGTTCCAGCCACTATTTACACCATTGTTGTCAAGACCACTGTTATCGCTCGCGTTATAACGGAACTTATCAGTATAGGCATACTTAAGCTCGGCGATAGTGATAATCTCGGCCTCTGGGAACATCTCCTCGAAGCTCTGATCAGAGTACAACTCATCTGGAGTCACCATAGTGAACTCCTCGTAGCAACTAACAGCAAATAACGCTACTGTAAAAATTGCAAATAGTTTATTTAATCTCATAGCACAATCATATTAAGCCGTTAGAAACGGAAGTAAACATTCAAATAGTAGTTAAGTCCGTTCATATAGAAGTACTTAGAATCGAAACGAGAGTAGGTCAATGGCTTATTAACAATCTGCATCTCACCGTTCTCATCTGGGAAGATGATAGGATCGCTAATCTTGTTCAGACGCATCTGCTCGTAACCACCAGTACGGATGCTCTGGTTGTTGAGGATATTGTTAATCTGGAAGCTGAAACCAAGAGTGTACTTGTATGCAATACGCCAGTTCTTACCGATGCTTGCGCTGAGAGTATAGGCACGACCCAACTCCTCCTGCGCACGAATCTGATTCAAGATATCGATAACGTATGCCTTCTGACGACCAGATGTTAGGTTGTCGAAGTTGTAGATATACTCACCGAACAACTCCTTACGCAACGACGCTGTACGATAGAATGGATTCATCGAGAGGTACAAATCGTCGTAGTAGTTGAAGTCCAACGACGCAAACCAGTTGTTAGCACCACGGAAGTTGAAACCTACGTTGATAGCAGTCTGTGGAGTACTCTCAACCTTCATACCCTTCCACTCTACAGTACTGTGTACCACATCGATAGCATTGTTATCAATCATCTGTGTAAAGCGTGGGTTTGAGGTATACTCGTAGTTACCAAGGCTCACAGCACCCTGCAACGAGAGACCCCAAGCGATAGGAATGCTATAGCCAAGCTCGATACCCATATAACGCTTGTCGATGCCCGACATAGCGAAATTAGTGAACGAACCCTGAGTATCATCGTAGAACGAAATAACCTTCGACTGATCCAACATCTCGGTGTAGTAAGCCGAGAAGCGAGCCTTCACCCAAGGCAAACGCAAGTTGTAGGTAGCATCAACACCATAAATCTTCTCGCTTGATAGACCAGGAGTAATCTGGTTACGAGTACGAGCCGATACAAAGGCGTTGTTGAAGTGTGGAGCATTCTGTATAGCCGTTACGTTTGCCTCTACAGAGTGCGCACCAGAGAACTTATATGCAGAGTTAACCTTGAACTTATATGTGAAGTTGTTAATCTTGTCAGAGTTACCAAGAGAGGTCTTGCCTCTGTCGCCACCAGCATTTGCATTCTGGTACAAGCCCTTCTCCCAAAGACCCTCACGCCAGATAGAAGAGAAACCAACCTCAGCACCCAAGTTTAGGTATAGACCACCCTTTGCATACTCATAGATACCCCACAACTGACCCTGACGAACGTGTGCATAGTAGTCGTAGTTGTACTTATCACCCTCCTTAACAGCCTGAGCGTGACCGTGCTCGTTGTAGTATGCCATATTGTTCTGATCCTTAACGCCCTCGCCGAAATCGCGCTCTGCGAACTTATCAACATCTACCCAGTAGTCACCACCAAGCAGGTCCTTAACGGTGCTGTAGTACTCGGTACGGTTGATGCGCGCACGAACACCACCAGTAAGTTGTGAACCATTCTTGAAGTCGTGAGTAAGCTGTATTGCAAGGTTATAGTCGAGCTGGTCGGTACGACGCTCCTCAATCATAGCAACAGAACGGTGACCCTCGCCATAGCGTGCGTCTGTCTCGCCATCCATATTGAAGCGTGCCAACTGATCAAAGTCGATATAACCAGACCAGTCGTCTACCAACTGCTGATACTTGTATAGGTCTGTTGCGAGGTCTACCTCTGTAAACTGCTCACCGAAGCCATTTGTCGCTGCGAAGTTGTTCAACATTGTACGACGCTCCAACTTATCGCCATAGAACGATGGTAACTTGCGGTAGTAGTCAGGACGTGGGTCCTCACCCTTATACCAAGTAAGAGCCGAGTAACCATTATAACCAAAGCGGAGCGATGTAGCAGCCGAAAGACGAGTGTTCTCGGTAATCTGCCAGTTGTAGTTCAACATCGCGATAGGCTCGTGCATACGACGTACACGCGCATTACGCATCTTACCATTCTGAAGACCTACGTTAGGGTTGTAGTAGTTATTACCCCAGAGGTCATATGCCTCCTGTGTAGATGCCTGCTGCGCACCACGCTGTGTAGGAGCAGCAAGGATAGTAGCAGATAGGCGGTGGCGTGAGTTGAAGATCTTCTCTGCGGAGAAGAAGTAACCATAGGCGTTGTAGTATACACCCTCTACATAGCCGTGCTCACCCTGACGTGTCGATAGCGAGAAGCCATACGACCAGCCATTATCCAACTGACCCGATGCGTAGCTGAGCATAATACGATAGCGATACAACTGCGTAGCATTCACAACGCTCGAGCGGAAGCCCTTGCGGAGTTGCGATGCGCGAGCATTGATGTTTGTAGTACCCGCTACGCCACCTACGCCATAGTCCGACATCTTCAAACCAGAGGTGTTCTCCTGATTACGGGTAGCGTCGTTAAGACCGCTCCACAATGACCAAGGGCCATAACTTGTAAGCGCATCATTAAAGCGAATACCGTTAAGGTAAACCTCCTGATACTGTGAGTCGTAACCACGAACATTGAAACGCATCTCCGAGAAGCGATATGATGCGATGTTGTTGAACAAGTCCTTTGATGCCGATAGCTGTGGCAATGCCTTGCTATCGCCAAAACTCTCCACATCGGTATCATACTCTACGAATGCAGAGTTATCCACAGCATCCATATGGTCTGGGACCATAATAACCGCCTGCATATCGTGTACAAGCTCCTTTACGCGCACCATAACCTCCAACTCCTCGAAGTCAGGGGCATTGAACACAAGGAGATACTGACCCGGAGCGAGTCCATTGATGTAGAACTCACCTCTACTATTGGTCTTGATAATTCTCGACACTTGGTCGATAGTGATAATCACTCCACCAATAGGTTCGCGACCTTCGCGCGACACTACCTGACCCTTCATACCACCTGTCTGTGCAAATGCACCCACAGATATAAGGGCAGATAGGAGTAGTAGTATAAATTTCTTCATATGCTATAATTTTCAATTATAAAGTTGTATAACAAGAACTTATCTTAGGCTTGCAAAACTCTTAAAAGCAGTGTTTTCAAGAAAAGTAGTCTTGTTCGACGGCTTTATTCGATTTATTTTCCGATGTAGATATATACTGGGAAGTGGTCGCTATAACCATCCTGGAAATTATTCGACACGAAGGTACGCAATGGGTAGTTCTTGTACTGACCCTCAAGCTGTAGCATATATGGTCGTGTGAAGATATTTCCGTAGAACTTCTTACCCTTGATAATTCTCAATGTACCCTTCTCGGCATTTACCAAGTTCTCTGTAACACAGATGTTATCGAACAAGTTCCACTCATCCTGGTATGCAAGTGTTCCAAGACCTGCGCGAAGCATCTCGTTGTATGGGTTGAAGAAGTCGCCAGGCTGAAGTTCCGAAACACTACCCTTTGCACCCATAACCTCTACGATGCTGGCATCTGTAGCATCATCGTTCAAGTCACCCATAACGATAACCTTAGTTGCTGGGTTCTCGCGTAGGAGCGAGTCCTTAATCTCACGAATCTGCTTTGCACAAGCATCGCGCTTGAACTGCGAAGCCTCCTTACCACCAAGGCGTGATGGCCAGTGCGACACAAGGAAGTAGAATGGCTCTTCCTCGATAGTACCCCACATAACCACCAAGTCACGAGTGCGGAAGTTAGGCAAACCCTCGACGTGTAACTTAATGTTATCCGAACCCTCAAGTTTAAAGACATCAGAGCGATACAAGAAGGCAACATCTACACCACGAGCATCAGGCGAGTCATAGTGGCAGATGCGGTAGTTACCACCCTTGAGTTTAGGCTGAGAGATAAGATCCTCCAATACGGTACGATTCTCAATCTCCGACACACCAATAACGATAGGATACTCCTTCTGCTGTGCTGCGATATCGAACAACACGCGCTCCATATTCCACAACTTCTTCTCATAGCGAGTCTGATTCCACTGCTTAACGCCCTGTGGAGTAAACTCATCGTCGTGAGTCTCTGGGTCGTTGTAGATATCGAAGAGATTCTCTAAATTGTAGAATACTACCGAGTATGGCTTCTCCTGTGCCGAGAGAGAGGCTACAGTAAATAGTGCCATACATAGCATTAACACCGTTTTCTTCATATTGATATTGTTTTAGTAATTATTTCTTGCTTATATCACCTAATATACACCCCACTCCGAAGGTGTCTTAGTCTGCTTAACCGCCTCCTCGATACTATCGTCCAATAGCGGGAAGAATGTAAAGCCAGTACGTTGCTCAAGTTCCGCAACAGAGATACACTCCGAAGCCGAGATATTGGTATCGTTACCCGTATCCTTATGCTCCATCCAAAATACTATAGCACGCAACTGTGAGGCATCGGTAATCTCCGAAATACGCTTACCTGTATTTCCGCTCTTGGTGCGTAGCAACGCCTTGTAATAGTATGTAGGTGTAGGGCAAACGTTACCCGACTTATCTGTTGTCTGCGAGTCGATAGATGAGTTGTGCGCACCCTCGAAGTATGCACCAGTGACCACATAGAGTGTATCCTTACACATCCAATTACGCACCTTACCCTCCAGTGCGCCCCACTTATTCTGGTTGAAGTCTGCCTGCTGAGGGGTCATATTCGTAGCATAGAATGTCTGATCCATCATCTCCTGCGAACACTTTCTGTCGGCCGCTGGAAGCTGATGACCTCTATCATACCAACCTCTGTACGAGCCAGCACCGAGGTTTGCCTGATAGCGAGTGTCTACATCTGGGTCGTAGCCAAAACTACTATAGTTTCTATTACCACTACCAGAGGTATAGCACGAATGTAGCGGATATGCCACCCATAGCGACGCTCTATGTTTAGGATCAAAGCAGTAGGTATAGTTACGCGCATTGCTCAAAACACCCATCTTGCCATAGTGTGTGTTGTAGACATAGTTACCATCTGCCTTACATATAGGCAACTCGGGCCACTCGCGCGACATCGCTATTGTAGCATCGTAGCTATGCTGTGTGAACGACAAATTGAATGTCTCACCACCCTCAAATGCCACAACCACCTCTGCTGTACGACTCACGCCCGAAGAGTTCTTATCGAAGTATACGAAAACAACCTTATTGTTGTTCTCCATCACACCCTCGACACTCAGTTTACCACCCGAAAACGATGCCCAATCGTTCTCCGAAGTAACACTTACATTATAAGATATACCCTGTTGTGCGTGTAGCACCACAGCGCAGTTCTTACTCTCGCCCTTAACCTCGGTATTCTGAATATATGCCTCGCTCTTAATCGTCTCAACCTCGGTGTTACCACCACATCCAATGGACATAAGTGCAACCATCATCGCACCCACTACCGTAGACAACATTTTTCCGACTATATATATATAGGTATTGTAGAATTTCATTCTAAAATTATTTGCTATTACCTCCCGCCCTCTTGGGTGGGGTTTTCCCACCCAAGATTAGCGAAAGGAAGAAATGTCAATTACTCGTAGTATACCTCGATAGAGTCGAAATAACAAGCACCTGTTGTGTTGTTATGCATCTTAAAGAAGTTATACTCACCGCTTACATTGAATGTAGTAGTATACAATTTACCTGCGCCAACAGCCACA
>JAGCKG010000139.1 GCA_017647625.1 Alistipes sp.
CGAAACGGCGGACCTGCACAAAAACACGTGGTCATTCGACATATCCTTGAATGCCACTAAACGATAATTCTCTGGATGAATACCCTTTTTCATTTTCGTCTTTTTGTTATAATTAAGTACTTAATTCGGGCGCAAAGGTAATACTTTTTTTCTTACCTGCAACATAAAACCAATAATTTTCTCGTTTTATTGCACCATATATATAATAGAGTAGCACTGGAGTAGCCTAAAACTGCTACTTTTTAGAGAAAAAGTGTTGTCTCTACCGAAATTTTTATTACCTTTGCACTGATATTGCGGTGAACAAAAACAACCGCTTAGTGTCTAACAAAGGGTAAGAAATTATGGACGATGGCTATCATTCCTACAATAACAGCTGTGTCGTATCTCAATACGATACCCTTTGTCTATGGACTTCAGCGCGCAGATAATCTGAGTGCAAATCTCCTTTTGGCTCCACCAGCAGAGTGTGCAAAGAACTTTATTGAGGGTAAGGCTGATATAGCCCTGCTCCCTGCTGCTGTTGTGCCAGAGTTAAAGCAGACCGATGTCATCACTGACTACTGCATAGGTGCAGTAGGTGCTGTTCGTACCGTAACGGTGATGTCGAATATCCCTATCGGCAATGTTAAACGCATCTGGCTTGATGCCCACTCGCGCACCTCGGTGCAGTTGTGTGGTTATCTTGCTCAGAACAAGTGGCATATAACTCCAGAGTGGTTACATATGGCAGATTACTCTGTTGTAGAGACTGCACGACCAGACGATGCCTTTCTCTTTATTGGTGACAAGGTATTTGGTTACGAGGGTAAGTTTAAATATTGCTACGATCTTGCTCTTGAGTGGCGCGAGATTACCAAACTCCCATTCGCCTTTGCGGTGTGGGTGGCTCGTAAGGGTGTGTCATATGAGATTACTGACCAATTGCAGCACGCGCTAACCTTTGGCGTGGAGCATATCTGGGAGGCTGTTGCCGAGTCGAGCTATATGGGCTCGGATAATGGTCTTACGGCATACGAATACCTCACTCGCAACATCGACTTCATCCTTGACGAGGAGAAACATAAGGCGTTGAAGAAGTTCTGGGATGCTGGTTTGAGAATAGTTCCCCGATCCTATTAAAGAAGCCGTACGACACTCTTGTCGCGCGTCTTCTTACCTCCGAAAAAATAGGGCGTTTATGTATTCCGCCCTGTCTGTTGCCCGAAAGGGTAGAGTAGAATAATTCAATTATTGGGTGAGGCAGCACATACATTATAATATAGTAATGTGTCCGAACCTGTAATAGTAAAATTTAGGAGGAGATATGATTACCATCTATCTTAAGCAATACAACAAGATTATCCGCAATGCAGACACCGAGCTTCTCGACGAGCTTGGCTTTGATGATATTCTCTGGATCGACCTTCTTGAGCCATCTATCAAGGAGCAGAAGGCGGTAGAGAATTTTATGGAGTTAAGCCTCCAGACACGCCAGCAGGTCGAGGAGATTGAGTCTACATCTAAATACTCGGAGACGGAGAATGCTATTATCTCCAACTCCAACTTCTTTGTACCACAGGGCGAGTCCTTTACCGTAGAGCCAGTGTCATTCATCATCTCTAACGAAGGTGTGCTTGTCTCTATGCGTCAGGCAGAGTTCCGCACCTTCCGCGAGGCGGAAAAGCGTCTGCAGATGAACTATCGTTCATACTCAACGGGTTACCACATCCTTATCTCGCTACTCGAGGTGCGTATCGATTACGATGCCGACCTTGTGGAGATGGTGGGTAAGCAGGTTGCTGCCGTAAGTAAGGAGATTAGTAGTGGTTCAAAGATCGACAAGGAGGTATTGTATCGTATCAATGCTTTGCAGGAGAACACTATGTTGCTTCGTGAGAATATCTTCGACCGTCAGCGTGTGCTATCCTCGATCCTTCGTTCGGAGCGTTTCCCTAACGATATTTACCCACGCCTACAGCTTATGCTTAAGGACGTGAACTCCCTTATCAGCCACGCTGATTTTAGTTTCCAGCGTCTTGACTATATTCAGGATGCTGCTCTCGGTCTTATCAATATCGAGCAGAACGAGATTGTTAAGATCTTCTCTGTGGCAGCGGTAATCTTTATGCCCGCGACCCTTGTTGCAAGTATGTATGGTATGAACTTCAAGTTTATGCCTGAGCTAAACTGGCAGTATGGCTACATTTGGGCGATTCTTCTTATGCTCGCAGTTTCTGGAATTACTTTCTGGTATTTTAAGTTTAAGAAATGGCTGTAGTTTTAATGCGATAAGGCAGATATCTACTTCCGATAACAAAAAATGCCACCAATGGGTAGTGCTCAACGTACGTTCCATTGGAGGCATTTTTGCTGATCGTTGTATCTATAGCCTTATTGCAACAAACGGGTAGTACAGAGGCGCAAGTTTTTCACCGAGCATTGTCTCTGCCTCCTTCCGTCTCCCTATAAAAATTGTAGAAATAATTAAAATTTTGCATATAATTCCAAAAAAATTTATTATATTTGTAATAGTTTTATGAATGTAAACAGATTTATATGACATCACTTGCTAAGTTTTTTAATATCGAGGAGACGGATAATCTCAAGGGTATTACTCATAAGAATAACATTATAAAGCGAAATATCATCGCCTATATGGCGGTTAATGGCGAGTCTACACTCTCGGAACTTACTCGTGAGTTGCATATAAGTGTGCCTACGATGACCAAACTTGTGCAGGAACTCGTTGATGACCATATCGTTATCGACTTAGGTAAGGTGGAGACTCCTGGTGGTCGTCGCCCTAATGTCTTTGGTTTGGCTAACTCGGCAATATATTTTGTGGGTATAAATGTTGGTCGTGACCATATGACCTATGTCGTTACCGACTTGCAGAACAATGTGATAAACGAGCAGACAGATAATAGTTTTGAACTTGTTGATCGTCCTCAGTGCTTGGAGCGCATATGTCACAATGTGGAGACTTTCGTGGCTGGATGTGGTGTCGATAGGGAGAAGATTTTGGGTGTTGGAGTATCTATTGTAGGTCGTGTAAACCCTGAAACGGGTCGCTCATACAAGTACTTCACCTCGTCGGAAGAGTCGTTGACAGATATTATATCTTCGCGCATTGGCATTCGTGTAATGCTCGAAAACGACACTCGTGCGCGTTGCTATGCGGAGTATACCACAGGCAAGTCGAAGAATGAGAGCAATGTCCTCTATCTCCATATGGGTCGTGGTGTGGCTATCGGTATCGTTATCGACGGCAAGTTATACTATGGCAAGAATGGCTTTGCGGGAGAATTCGGTCACATCCCATTCTTCGACAATGAGATAATCTGCGCTTGTGGTAAGAAGGGCTGTCTTGAAACAGAGGTGTCGGGTATCGCCATAGAGGATAAGATTGTCCACCTTATTCGCAACGGTGTAAACACTCGTCTTCGTGAGATGTATGACAGAGGTGAGAGTATCCATATCAACGATATCATCGCTGCTGCACGCAACGACGATAACCTTGCTATCGAACTTATTGAGGAGGCAGGTGAGAAGGTTGGTAAGGCTGTCGCCTTTCTTATAAATACCTTTAACCCCGAGACTGTTATTGTTGGTGGTAATCTTGCGCAAGCAGGTGAGTATCTGATGCTTCCGCTTAAGTCGTCAACAAACAAGTACTCGCTAAACCTTGTATATAAAGATACTAAGTTCCGCGTCTCGAAGATGACAGATAGCGCAAATGCTTGGGGTGTAGCGATGCTTATACGCAATAAGATTATCGGTTTGTAGTATGGCTGAGGTGGTCGAAAATATACAACTGCGTGCTATCGAGCCTACAGACTTGGAGTTGCTCTATCTTTGGGAGAACGACCCCGATGTGTGGCGTGTCAGCGAGACCATAGCCCCTATGTCGCGCGATAGGTTGTCACGCTTTATAAGCGACCAAAGTTACGACCTCTATGCCACTCGACAGATGCGCCTAATTATAGATGTGGACAATGTCGCGGTGGGTTGTGTCGACCTCTTTAACTTTGAGCCTCTGCACCGTCGTTTTGGTGTCGGGATACTTATCTATGCCAACGAGCATCGCCGTAAGGGTTACGCGAGTAGGGTGATAGATATGGTTAAGGAGTATGCGCGTAATACATTAGACCTTAAGCAGATATGGGTGAACATCGATGAGGATAACCCTGCGAGCATTGCCCTGTTTGAGAGTTGTGGTTTTGTCCTCTCGGCACGTCGTAAGGAGTGGATAAACCGCGCGGGTACGTTTATCGATGAGTTGGAGTACCAATGTTTCTTGGAATAAATAATCTAATAAGTGGTTGTAATAGACCACTTTTTTTTGTTGGTTGTTCTAAATTCTATTTTTTTTCTTACCTTTGTCGCGAATTTTAGAACAATTAATTGATTTGTAAAATGAAACACGCATACGTTTTTCCCGGTCAGGGATCGCAGGCGGTGGGTATGGGTAAGGATATCTACGACAACGTACCTAAGGCAAAGGAGCTTTTTGAGAAGGCAAATGAGATTCTCGGTTTCCGTATCACAGATATTATGTTCGCTGGTACTCCAGAGGAGCTTAAGCAGACTAAGGTTACACAGCCAGCAGTATTCCTTCACTCTGTAATTCTTGCATTGGCACTCGATGTTAAGCCAGATGCTGTTGCAGGTCACTCTCTTGGTGAGTTCTCAGCACTTGTAGTCTCTGGTGCGCTCTCTTTCGAGGATGGTCTAAAGCTTGTCTCAAAGCGCGCTATGGCTATGCAGAAGTGTTGCGAGCAACAGCCTGGTGGTATGGCTGCGGTGCTTGGTCTCGACGATAAGATAGTAGAGGATATCTGCGCATCTGTAGACGGCGTTGTTATCGGTGCTAACTATAACTGCCCAGGTCAGCTTGTAATCTCTGGTGCTGACGCTGCAGTTGACGAGGCTTGCGAGAAACTTAAGGCTGCGGGCGCACGTCGCGCACTACGTCTCCCTGTGGGTGGTGCTTTCCACTCTCCACTTATGGAGCCTGCACGTCAGGAACTTGAGGCTGCTATCGCAGAGGCACAGTTTATGACTCCAGTATGTCCTGTATATCAGAATGTTGACGCACTACCATATACCGATCCAGAGGCTATCAAGGCAAATCTTATCGCCCAGCTTACAGCACCTGTACGTTGGACACAGATTGTCGAGAAGATGATTGCTGATGGTGTTACCGAGTTCTCGGAGCTTGGTCCAGGTAATGTACTTCAGGGTCTTGTTAAGAAGGTGAGTGGGGATGTAGTTGCGACATCGCAGTCGACTCTATAATTTCTTGTGAATTTTCGATTTATATAGGGCATCTTCGTCCTATCCCTAAAAGTAAGAGGTCTGAGGCTGTACGTTTGAGTACTATCCTCAGACCTCTTCTTTTGTGATAGAACAAATCTGCTCTTCTAAAATCAAAAATTAAGAAGTGCTACCCTGAGTGTTTGTGTCTGTTTCGCTTGTGCCAAGCGACAGCTACGCTGAAAGGGCAGAAAAGGGCAAAAAGGGGCAGAAAGGGGTATTTCACTTTTCAGTTTAAAAAGCGTCGCAGACACCTTACTTTTGAGGCAAAACTTCGTAATGCCTCGACTTTGCTACGGCTCGGCAGAACAAGTTTACTTGTTATGCTCTCGCCTTAATCGCAAAGTTCAGTTTTCAGTTTAATATGCGTCGCAGACACCTTACTTTTCAGTTTTCAGTTTTCACTTTTCAGTTTGTAAAAAGGCGTTGCCTTTTTGAAAGAGAAATTTTCCCCTTTGGTCCGCTTTAGTCCCCTTTACTCCGCCCCAAAAATAGACACGTCTTTTATCGCTACTTGCCACTCCTTCCCCCTGCAATTTGACCGAAATTGCAACGTTGTTTTTTGTGAAAAACATTTGGTATTTGGAGGAAAATACTCTATCTTTGTGGTGATATATGGGTGTGCGCGTGTGATGGGTGATGGATGTCGCTTAAAATCAGACGCTTATCCTATTTGTGGTGGTGTGAAAGATTGGGGTTTTTCGAAACTTCTCTTCTCTGCTACGATGCTAAAAGTGAGTTTATTAAAAAATATCATTTCGAAAATGATGCAAAAAAGAGAAAATATACTTCGTTATGCTCTATTGGTGATGGCGTTTTTAATGCCATTTATTGCCAATGCTCAGGAGGATAGTGTTAGTTATAGACGTGAGAGAAATCACTATAGTGTCTATGTTGACTTTAGGGTTAACAGCACGACACTTGATCCTAATTATCGTGATAACCGTACCGTTATTTCGCGTATTGACTCGCTCTTCAAGCGTCTCAAGGAGGATACTACCATCACCATCGAGGCTATCGAGTTCAGCGGATCTGCATCTCCAGAGGGTAATCTAGAGTTGAATCGCCGTTTGAGTCGCGCCCGTATGTTGGAGGTTGAGAAGTATGTAAGAAAGCATCTCGCATTCGACGATGAGATTGTTACATACAACGACCGTATTGTTGATTGGGAGCATCTTGTTGAGCTTGTTGAGGAGGACACTACGCTCTATATGCGCGACGAGGTCTTGAGAATTGCAAATGGTACATATCCCGATGTTAAGAACTACAAGGGTCAGCCAGTAGATGGCCGTATCCCTGAGATTAAGAAGTTGGATGATGGTAAGGTGTGGAATACATTGCTCCGTCGCTACTTCGTGAAGATGCGTAATGGTTCGGTTATTATGCGTGTCTATACCGATGTGCCTGTCATCATCGAGCGTGAGCCAGAGCCAGAACCAGAGGTTGTAGAGCCAGAAGTGAATATTGAGGTTATCCCAGAGAGTTACCACTATGGTGATCCAGACCCAGTTGTTGAGGAACCAGTGGAAGAGCCTGTAGAGGAACCTGCACCAGTTGAGGAACCAGTCGAGGAGGTTCCAGTTATCGAGAAGACCCCTCTTATGAGTTTTAAGACCAATATGTTGGCATACTCAACCCTTGTGCCTAATTTGGGTGTTGAGGTGCGCTTGGCTGATCACTGGTCAGCAGAGATTACTGGTCTCTACTCGCCATTTAACCTCTTTGCATACAACCTGAAGACTCGTGTCTTGGCGATGAAACCAGAGGTGCGTTATTGGTTTGGCGAGGCTATGCGTAAGGGTCACTTTATCGGTATTCATATGCCTGTTGCTGGTTTCAATATCCAGCTTAACGACGACTATCGTTATCAGGATCCTAACCACGCTTTGTGGGGCGTTGGTCTTAACTATGGTTACGCAATGCTTCTTGGTAAGAATCAGAATTGGACTATCGACTTCACCATTGGCTTAGGCTATATGGATATGAAGTATGATGTATATGAGGGTGTTCGCAATGGTAAGTATATCCGTACGGAGGAGAAGTACTACTTCGGTCCTACACGTATTGGTGTCAACATTGCATATCTTATCAACAAGAAGAAGTAATTAGTTTAGAATAAATAATATCGATAACAATGCTACGTCGACTAAAATATATTGTCAGTGTACTCTGTTTGTTGCTTGCCGCGACCAGTTGCGACAAGACCATCCACGAGTACCCAACGGACTGCTCTATTGTGCTTAATCTCACCTGTGAGATAGACGCTACAGATCCTGAGTTCTTCGTAACTGTAGAGTGCGATGCCAAGAATGGTACATCATATATCGTACGTACTATGGGTGCTACGCAGAAGAATACGCGCTTTGATGAGCCTGTTAAGCTTCGCTATATCTACGACCTCTATCGTGTCGTTGCTTCGCACTCCGAGTTGGTAGAGCGCAGAGTTGCGTGGGCAGATCCTTCACAGCCAGTACCAGAGTCTCAGCGTTTCGAGCTTGCAGCTGCCGAGTATAAGGTGCTTGTATGGTGTGATTATGTAAGGGCAAGTGCGCAGGATGAGTCGTGGTACTACAACACCGATGATTTGCGCAATATCCGTTACTCTGATATCGAGGTTAAGGATAACAACGATAAGGATGTATTTACGAAGATGGTACACCTTAATTTCCGCGATTACTCATACGCTTCTGGTACATATGAGTTCGACGAGCATCTTGTGTTGGAGCGTCCTAATGGTCGTTATAAGTGTTATACTACAGATGTTAAGGACTATCTTGGTAAGGATACCGTTAAGGAGATTACCACAGTCTTTAGTTATGTGCAGTGGGTTGCCGACGGTTATAATGTTGAGGAGCAGAAGCCTAACCACTTTGCCGAGACACGCACATTCCTCAAGACTGTCTCTGTTGACGATTTGGATGAGGAGGGTAAGTTGCAGATGGGTTACGACTTTGTCTTTGTGAATGGTAAGCAGACCAACGTAAAGATTAACTTTGAGTTCTATAAGGGTGTTGTCACCAAGGGGTCTGATGGTAAACTATATAAGCAGGGCGGAGTCCTTGTTACCGAGGACGATAAGATCAGTAACTGGTCGGGTGTCGTAGTCCCTCTAAAGCGTAATATGGAGACCGTTGTTGAAGGTCGTTTCCTCACTCAGTCATTCGGTTCTGGTGGTATCGGTATTGAGCCAGGATTTGATGGTGAGATTGTGATTCCTTGGGAGTAATTTCTATCCATAAGAGAGACATCTATTTCCGCTAACAAAAAGTGCCACCAATGTGACGTACGCCAAGTACTACCCATTGGTGGCATTTTTGTAGAGCGTTGTATCTGTAGTCTTCTAAATAGAAATTTCTTGTGATAAGGGGTCATCTTTGACTCTTCAGTCAAACTGGCGAATGGGAAATACGCCAAGTATGTCCCATCCGCCATTTTTCGTGTCAGAGCCAAATCTAACCCCTTCTGACAAGAAATTGGGTTGTGCTTCTAATAAAGTTAGTTGCCCTCTTTCTAAAGGGATGTTCTATAAATTAGTAAATTAAGGGATGTTCTATAAATTAGTATAAAAGTTTTCGTTGTTTCGGAAATTCTATTTCGGTTGCTTTTGTGCCTATTTCGACATCTTCCTTATCTTTACTCGGTTACAATGCTC
>JAGCKG010000140.1 GCA_017647625.1 Alistipes sp.
ATTTTATTTAAGATAGATTCTTTTCGGCTACTTTTGAATTTATTTCGGCATATATCTCATCTTTCCTCAGTTACAATGCTCGCATTGCGCCTTCGCAAGAGATGAAATATCTACTCGAAATATACTTCAAAATTAGCTCGACCTAATTTATAGAACCTACCTTAACTATTTCTCTTTTTTAACATACGACGAATCCAAATATAGTAGCCAGTAAGAGGCAGTGTCGCTCCAAGCATAGCCGCCAAAAACCACATCACGCGCGAGAGGTAGCCACCCCAATTGCCAACGTGTATTGTGTAGACCCAGCCTCGCACCTTGCGGTTGTACTCCGAATCTGCATAGAGTGTTATGGCGGTTATCTCTCCGCTCTGGTTGTCGAATGTATATTTGTCCGATGCTCGCTGATTACCCCAGCCTGCCTGTTTTACCGATACCGAGCCATCGGATACTGTTACCTCGGTGTAGGTGTCGGACTCGTCTTTAACCTTATCTACTGCACTCTGCCAGTGGATATATCTCTCGGAGGTGGTGGTGCGAGTGTTGCCTTTGGGTGCGTTATTAGATATATTGGTCGACTTTGTCTCTACGCCAAATAGCGAGTAGAAGCCATTGCCATACCATTTGAACGACCACGTTAGTCCCGTTAGTGCCATAGCAAGAAGTAGGAGCGTAGCATATACGCCACCTACAATGTGCAGGTCCAACCAAAATCTATTCCACCCCTTGCGGATCTCTATCTTACTGCGGTTCTTAAGAGCCTTAATACCCTTCGGCCACCATAGCACAACACCCGTTAAGATGATTATCACCATTAGCAGTGTGCTGATGCCAACGATAACCTTGCCCCAATATATCGCGCCATCCTCTGGTTTGGTGTCCATAAGCCAGCGATGCAGGCGAAACATAACCTTGAAAAACTCCAAGCGACCCGGCTCGCCAAGTACCTCTCCAGTATATTGGTCTACGAAGATTACGGTGTGTTTAGGGGTGTTGATATTGACCTTATAACTACGCTCAGGGTCATCGCTGATGGTAACTCCCGTAATGCGTCGCCCCTCGCCAAGTAGTGGCTCTACGTTTGCTAAAAGTTCATCTATAGGGAGTGGTTTCGAGTCGACACTCTTGGTATAGTAGTAGTCGCGTTGCACAATCTGTGTTATCTCCTTCTCGAAGATAAGCATCGCACCCGAAAAGCAGGTGATGGTGATGACGATACCTAAAGGTAGCGAAAACCATAGATGTGCTTTCTTGAATAACTTGCGCATAGTTGTTATTAGTTTATCGGGTTAAGGCGACCAATGCCCTTAATTTGTGTTGCCTCCACGGTTAAACCCTTGGTTGCCACTGCTGTATTGGTGTCGATAGCGTAGATGGCAGGGTAGTCATTTGTAAGGGTTACTGCTATGTAGCACTTGCCATTCTCGGAGTATGGATCATTGCCAAAACCAGAGATTGTTTCAGCCGCAGGGAGCCCTGTTACGGATGTTAGTGTAGCACTCTCGGTGTCGAATATGGCAAGGCGTGATGCTGTCATCGTTGTTGATGGTGCAAGAGGCATATCATACATAAGCATCAAGAACTTATTGCCACCAACATACCAAGTGCGTAGGAATGAGTGTCCATTTGCGAGAGCCTCGATATTCACATAGTAGTCGGGGTCGAACTCCTCTGTTCCAACCTTGATGCGTACAACGCCTGCTGGTAGGGTTGTCTGCTGGCGTGTGTCTGCCATACTCTTTGCATACGATGGCGAGAAGACATAGATATCACCACTCTCATCCTTCCAAATCATTTGATAGTATTGTGATTTGTTACGGCCACAGGCATAGCTAATCTTATCTGTACGAATAAGACGCTTTGATGATAGGGTGTGGTCATCAAATATCGCTACCCAGCACTCGTCGGGATATTGTGTCCACTGCAACTCACCCTCCTTATATGCTCCAGAGCCTGAGCCACCAGCCTCTTTCTTAACTAAATCCTCATTGCCCGACTTTACCCATTTGCCACCTTCGATGTTGACACCATATTGGCTTAGTCCCATAGGAACGGCAGCAGAAAATATTTTGCCATCGACCTCTTCGATGCCAGCCAAGGTCACAAACTCGCCATTGCCGAGGAAGTTCTCGGATAGATACTGTTCCTCAAGGGTGTTGTTTGTGGTGTAGGTCTCGGTCTCAACATCGAGATACGATATGAGGATAGACTTTGGTAAATACCCCTTGTCGTCAGCCCACTCCGCAGGGCCGTCGCCTGTGGAAAAGGTCATAATATATTTGTCATAGATGCCGTATGTGGTAAATCTGCGCACGGCATACTCTGCAGGGCGTGCCGAGAGAGAGTAGTCGCTATTCATTACATATGAGCGCGTTGTACCCGCATTTCCCTGATTGTAGGTAAGACCATACAAATACTTATCCTTCCAAAATACCCAGTACGATGCGCCATCATTGACCAAACCGTTTGTCATACCCACAGTGCCACTATTAAGGTCTGAGGCTGTAACCAAGGCGTTGGTCGTTGAGCCTGTAAATGTGCCTTGTGTGGCAAGAACATAAGGACGCTCCGAGTCATTGTCCTGTAATCCATTATTAGGATTGTGTGTGTGGCTCTCGCAAGCAGCTATTGCTATGAGTGAGAAAATTGAAAATGTCGCTACTGCGAGTTTGTTGAAAATTCTTTTTTTCATATCTATTCGTGTTTTATTATTAATCTAAATCTATCGACCTCCAAATGCTACGCGAAGTTTTGCATAGAAGGCTCTGCCAGCCTTTTGAAGGCTAAAGTTATCGTAGAGGCGTTCGTTTGTAAGGTTGCGACACTCTACGGAGATGTTATACTGACCACCTTTGAGAGTGTAACTTAGTGATATATTGTGCGAAAATTGGTTAGGCACCATATAGTCGTCCTTGTTCGTACCGATGCGTGATGAGTAGTAGTAGAAACGGTGCATATATTGGTTGTCGTAGGTTAGCGATAGGGTATTACCCTTTGTTACGCAGTCGTGCCACGATAGGGTTAGAAAGGTATCTGCAAATAGGTATGGAATGTTTGGCATACGATCACCATAACCCAGATTAGGCATCGACGAGCCTATTGCTGTAGGCATATTGTCGCGCACATCCATATAGGTGAAGTTGCCACCTACAGATACTATACCAGAGTAACTATATCGAGCCGACGCACTTGTTCCAAGTGTGCTTACTCTGCCATAGTTTATGTAACTTGCTGCCGCCTTGCCACCGCTGAGGTCTACAATGTTGCGCTGAATGTAGTCGTTGGTATTGCGCCATACATAACTACCCTCAAGGTAGATGCTGTGTTCGCCATTTGTGCCGTAGGAGTCTGTGTAGCTAAGACTTAGGTTGAGGTTGTCACTGCTCTCTGGGCGTATACCAATATCACCCATCTCAAGATCTTCGTCGCCAAACATCTCCTCGATTGTAGGTAGACGATAGGCTCTCTCGAATGATAGTTTTGCCTGCAGAGCAGGTGTAATAAGGTAGGTGCTGGCAATGCCGTAGCCAAGCGCATCCTCGCTGCGCGATGTGGCTACGAATTCGGTCATATTGCTATCTGTGGCAATCGGACCGCGCACCTTTAAGAGATAGTACTTGGCAAAGAGCGTTGTGTTCCAACGCTTGGATGGCGCAAGTTGATATTGTAAACCAGTGATATTTTTTGTAGTCTGCTTGTCGATATTATCGCTTACAGCCTCCTTTGCAAGGAGTGAAGTGTTCGAGCGAAGAAAGTGGGTTAGTACATTGTTGATAGTGAAGGTGTGTGCATCGCCCAACTTGTAGTTGAGTGTTGCTGTTGTGTTCCAGTTGTGGTTTGTAGAACGTGTGTGCTGGTAAGACTGCTCTCCAGGAGAGTTCAGACGCTTGGTCTGGCCCAACCAGTTATATTTGTATTGTGCAGTGTCGATGTTGTATGTGATATTGTGGTTGTAGTTAGCAGTAAGTGTTAGGTCTAATCCCTCGACTCCCAAGTCGCGCTTTAGATACTCCATAGATGGCATAATGGAGTGACCACGACGGTGCTTGTCGCCATATACAATCTCTTGGCGCACACCTGTTTGTATCTCCTTGTAGAACTGTGAGTAGTTGAGTGTGAACATCAGACGGTCTGCCCACTCCTTATTCACCACACCCACCTTTGCCAAGATGCTCTCGTTGTGGTAAGTGTCGTGGAAACGCTCTACGCACTCAAGTTTCGAGCGATCTATGCGACCCGACTCAAAGTCCTCGATTGGAACATCTACTTTGTAGTTGTTGCGCGAGTAGTTCTGAAAGGCGTAGACCTCCCACATAAGTCCATTATCTAATCTTTCGCCCGCGTTTATAGTTGTGCGGTGTGTAGAGAACGAGCCAAACGAGTATGAGGCATCTGCCCACCAACTACGGCGCGATTTCTTGGTTACAATGTTGATAACACCACCCAAGGCATCCGCACCAAAGCCTACTGGTACAACGCCACGATATACCTCTATGCGGTCGGCATAACCTGCAGGGATATTGTTAAGCGAGAAGGCACTGCCTACACCCTCCTGAGGAACACCGTCAATGAATATTTTAACGTGCTTGCCAGCAAAACCATCTATCATCAACGACATATCCGAGCCAACACCTCCCGACTCGCGTAGTTTTAGTCCAGGGGCATTTGCCAAGGCATCAGCAAGGTTTTTTGTAGAGTTCTTAAGAGGCTTCATATCTACCGCTACAGCATTGAATGCCGAGCGACGAATGCCTCCTACGCCCGATGCTGATACCACCACTGCGTCAATCTCTGTTGCGGACTCTTCGAGTTGGAAGTTAACACTCTTATTGGCGTATAGTGCTATATCGATACTCTCATCACTATATCCCATCATCTGCGCAGTGAGCCTGATATTGCCCTCTTGGGTGTATAGCGAGTAGCGACCCTCGTTATCGGTGGTAGTGCCGAGTGTGGTATTCTCGATATAGATTGTGGCGTATGGCAGAGCATTGCCGTTGCTATCTTGTACCACTCCGCTAATCATTCTTAATGGATGTGGCTCTGTGGTATATGCCGAGAGCGATATAGTTAGCGATAATATAAGTAAGGTATATCTTCGTATTGCACCCATAGTTGTTTTAGTTTACTAATTTCTACGGTGCAAAGATACCTCTATCCAGAAAGGTGGGCAATCGCTTAATATGGGGAAATTGAGTCGCTCTACTCCCTAAAATATGGGGTAAAGTGGTGCTAAATGGTGTATATATGTGGGTTTTGCTTACTTGATTACGCCACTGCCGACTATAATGTCATCCGAGTACCACGCAGCAAACTGACCTGCGGTGATACCTCGTTGTGGCTCGTCGAAGAGGATGTATAGCGCATCCTCATCCATTATAAGTTCCGCCTTCTGGAGTGGCTGGCGGTAACGTATGCGAACATCGTATCTGCGACGCTCGCCAATCTCCATACTATTGGTTGGGTCTACCCAATGTATCTCGTTGTGTGCGATGCGCAATGCCTTGCGATAGAGTCCTGGGTGGTTATCGCCCTCGCCTACATAGATTACATTCTCCGTAACATTTGTGCCGATAACAAACAGCGACTCCTTGCGACCTCCAATACCCAAACCCTTGCGCTGACCAATGGTGTAGAAGTGCGCGCCCTGATGTGTGCCGATCTTCTTGCCGTCGCGAACAGTTAGGCGATATGGCTCGGCAAGTGTCTTATAATCATTATCATCGCAGTTGCGCACAAAACGTGGCGAGTGGGGTAGTATCTCGTGGATATTGCCCTCTTTAGACTTTAGTTTCTGCTGTAGAAATACGGGTAGGTCTACCTTGCCAACAAAGCAGATGCCTTGTGAGTCTTTGCGCTTTGCTGTGGCAAGTCTCTGCTCCTCGGCAATACGTCGAACTTCGGGCTTTAGCAACTCGCCAATAGGGAACATCGCGTATGATAGTTGCTCCTGTGTAAGTTGGCAAAGAAAGTAACTTTGATCCTTATTTGGGTCGCTACCTGCAAGTAACTGATAGTGTATATTGCCATCGCTGTCGATATATTCGCCACGTCTGCAATAGTGTCCCGTAGCAACACGCTCCGCACCAAGTTTCAATGCCTCCTTAAGGAAAACATCGAACTTGATTTCGCGGTTGCAAAGCACGTCGGGGTTGGGTGTTCGCCCAGCCTCATACTCCGAGAACATATATTCAACAACGCGCTTGCGGTACTCCTCGGATAGGTCCACATAGTGAAACTCTATATCGAGGCGTTTAGCCACAAGTTCCGCAAATACTTGGTCGTCGTACCAAGGACAGTCGCCCTCAAGAGTGCCTGTTGTGTCGTGCCAATTGCGCATAAAGAGTCCGATGACCTCGTGACCTTGCTCCTTAAGCAAGTACGCTGCCACCGAAGAGTCTACACCGCCTGAAAGACCGACTACAACGCGCATATAATTAATTATTTACAGCGATTACTTAATGAGTTGCATAAACTCGTCGCGAGTACGAGGGTCAGAGAGGAATACACCTGTGAATGCCGATGTTGTAGTGATTGAGCGTTGCTTCTCAACACCGCGCATCTGCATACAAGTATGGCTCGCCTCGATAACGACTGCCACACCCAATGGGTTTAGTGCCTGCTGGATGCTGTCGCGAATCTGAACAGTAAGACGCTCCTGCACCTGAAGTCTGCGGGCGAAGCACTCTACAACGCGCGCAATCTTCGATAGACCAGTGATGTGACCATTGGGGATATACGCAACGTGTGCCTTGCCGATAAATGGCAACATATGGTGCTCGCATACCGAGAAGAGTTCGATATCCTTCACCAATACCATCTGCTGATACTCCTCCTTGAACATCGCAGAGCGTAGAATAGCGATAGGATCCTGAGCATAGCCCTTGGTTATAAATGACATAGCCTTGGCTACACGCTCTGGAGTCTTGAGTAGTCCTTCGCGGTTGGGATCCTCGCCAAGAAGGCGCAAAATCTCGCGGTAGTGACCCATCAACTCCTCAATCTTCTCCTGATTGTATATATCCTCACGTTTGTAGTTTGTAATTACCTCGCTCATATATTTATATATTATTCAGCAAATGTATGTAATTAAATGTGAATGTGCAAATATAGGAATAAAAAAATAGAAATCGTTTAACAGTGGAGTTGTGTTTTAACCCTCTTTTGTTATCCAATTTCTAATATTTATCAACGCTTGATATGACTTATTGCAAATCGTTATAAATCAAGAAGACCATCGGGTAGTACGAACTTGATTTTGCGCTTCTCGAAGTCGATGTTTGCGATAAACTCCTCCTGCGCAGGGATAAGATGACTCTTCTCGTCAAGCGTAATCTCGAATAGAGGGTTTGCCTCGCTGTCGTAGTAGTCGGTAATCTCGCCACGACGCTTGCCTACCATTGCGGTAAAGCCAATCAAATCCTCCATATAAAATTCATCATCCTCCTCGTTGTCGCTATCCTCGATAAATAGTTCGCGACCTACAAGGAACTCCTCGGCACGACGCTCCGTATCGATATCGTCGAAGTGGACTACAGCACCCGCTTGTCCGCGACGCTCGAACGATGAATAAAAAATAGGAACCGCAAGTTTGTCGATAATGACAAACAGCGGTTCCGTTGGTTGTAGATTGTCGGGAAAGTTTGTGTAGAGTGTAATCATCACTCCACCTTCAGTGCCGAAGAGTCGGCCTATACGTCCCACGGCAATCATAGCACCGATAAGGATTAAGCCTCAGCAGTCTCCTCAGCAACTGCCTCCTCTGTAGCCTCCTCAGCTGCAGCAGCAGCGGCCTCAGCAGCAGCCTGAGCCTTCTTCTCAGCGATAGCTGCAGCGCGCTCCTCCTTAACCTTAGTCTCAGCAGCGAGCTGTGCCTTCTTTGCAGAGTTAGCGTCAGCAGCAAGCTTGTTAGACTTAGCGTCGATCTTAGCCTGCTTGTCGCCTACCCACTTGTTGAAGCGAGCCTCAGCCTCAGCCTCAGTGAATGCGCCCTTAGCAACGCCACCCATAAGGTGCTTCATATACATTACGCCCTTGTACGAGAGAATTGCTCGACAAGTATCTGTAGGTTGTGCGCCCTTACAAACCCAATCCAAAGCTCGGTCGAACTTCAAATCGATTGTAGCAGGATTCGTGTTTGGGTTGTATGTACCCAACTTCTCGATGAACTTACCATCACGTGGCGCTCTGCTATCTGCGGCAACGATGTGGTAGAAAGCATAACCCTTCTTACCGTGACGTGCCAAACGAATTTTAACAGCCATTTGCTATAAAATTTTATTGGTTAATAA